>DRMS01000410.1 GCA_011322515.1 Leucothrix mucor | reverse complement strand
GCATCACATAAATGTACGATTCATACCACGATTAGTGATTGTGTAGAGATTAATACACGGGTGTTTAATCATGCTGAGGATGATGCAGGTTGATAAAAATAAATTTTTTTCGCGAAGCCGTTGTAGGTGGGTTGATTTTTTACTTGCAAAAAACGTAACCCAACAGAGTTTTGTTTGAGCGTATTTGTTGGGTTATGTTGTCTCGCTAGCTCGGCAAGCTAACCCAACCCAATCCAACCCAATCTACGCAAGGATGTTTCACTTTAAAGTTGGTAGTCAAAATATTGATAATGATTAAGCCTCTCTATGCAGGCGTAGATTTTGGTACTTCAGGGTGTCGTTTAGTGTTAATAAATGCGAAACAAGCCCAAGTTTATAGTCAACAGATACGCTATCTAAATTCAGATAAACAGTCGCCAGAGATTTGGTGGAATGCATTGTCCCAGTTACTCATCTCCTGTCCATCAGAATTTAAGAAGTGCCTACAAAGTATTTCGATAGATGGTACATCAGGAACATTATTGCTCGCTGATAAAAAAGGTAAGCCAAGCTCTGCTACGTTAATGTATAACGATACGCGAGCTAGTGATGAGGCGGCTAAAATAGCGCAAATTGCTCCGCCAGAAAGTGGTGCGCAAGGTTCAAGTAGTGCTTTAGCGCGTTTTATATGGTTGTTAAAAAATACGTCTAATAATAACCATCATGCGAATGTGCTACATCAGGCTGATTGGGTGATGGGAATGTTGGCAGGAGAGTTTGGACATAGTGATGAAAATAATTGTCTAAAATTGGGTTATGATTCTATCAATCAGCAGTGGCCTGATTGGTTTGATCAGTTATCCATTCCTATGGATTATTTGCCTAAAGTACATCAGGCAGGCAAGAAAATTGCGCTGATTGATGTTCAGATTGCTAAATTATTTGCTCTTCCGCTAGATCTTTCCATCGTAACGGGAACAACCGATAGCATTGCAGCTTTTATTGCGACAGGGATAAGTAGAGTAGGCGAAGCGGTGACTTCTCTGGGTAGCACTCTGGCAATTAAGTTTATTTCAGATGTGCCACTATTTGCACCTGAATATGGTATTTATAGTCATCGTCTAGGAAATAATTGGTTGATTGGTGGGGCATCCAATAGTGGTGGTGCGGTATTATTAAAATATTTCACAGCGCAACAGCTGAGTGATATGACACCTTTACTGAATCCTGAAAAACCAACAGGATTAGACTATTATCCTTTAGTGAAACACGGTGAACGTTTTCCTTTTGCTGATCTCAAAAAAAAGCCATTATTGACTCCGCGACCTGATAGTGATGTGGAGTATTTTCAGGCAATGTTAGAAGGGATTGCAGAGATAGAGTCACTAGCTTATCAGCGTTTAGCAGAACTAGGTGCATCAGAACTAAGCGCTGTCTATAGTGTTGGTGGTGGTAGTAATAATAAAGCATGGACACAAATACGTAAAAACAAACTTGATGTTGCGCTAATGACCCCGAATAACACTGAAGCGGCCTATGGCACTGCGTTACTTGCATTGCAAGCTATGTTAAAAACTTAAACCGCAGAATATGCCGAAAACATGGTTCTCCTGTAAAGATGTAGTGGCTCACAAAGGTGTTTTCTTATTGCCCTTTGCATCTTTGCGAGAAACTTTTTTGTTATATGAATTAACTGACTGTATTTAAGGAATAATAAAATGATAAAAAACTTCTTAGCTGGAATAGGCTATTTATTTCAGGGGGTTTCACTTATCTCAAAAAAAGGTATCCGCCCTTTTGTGGTTATACCACTACTCGTAAATATAGGTGTGTTTTCATTTGCAATATGGGTAGCGAAAGCACAGTTTGATGATATTATGGCGCATTTACTAGGTTGGCTACCCAGTTGGTTGTCATGGGTTGAGTATCTACTTTACCCCCTTTTTGCCGTGGTGATTTTAGTTGCTATTTATTATGTCTTCACTATTGTTGCCAATTTGATTGCAGCACCCTTTAATTCATTGTTAGCGGAAAGGGTGGAGATGCATCTGAATGGTTTACCCATGCCTGAGTTTAAAGGCTATAAGGCAATGATGAAAACAGTAGGGAAAACAATATTAAGTGAGTCGCGGAAGATACTTTATATGCTGAAATGGCTACCTTTGTTGATTATTATTAGCTTAATTCCAGGGCTTAATATTATCGCGCCTTTTGCATGGGCATTATACGGCGCATGGATGTTGGCATTGCAATATACCGATTATCCTATGGGTAATCACGAGTTGTTTGTTAAGGATGAGCTAAAGCTCCTAAGAAAACACCGTGGTAGTTCATTGGGGTTCGGCGGGGCGGTGATGCTTGTGACAACTATTCCAGTATTAAATTTTTTTGCTATGCCTGCTGCAGTTGCAGGCGGTACTGTATTTTGGGTGGATCGGCTGTCTAAGCATTAAAATTTAGGTTGATTGCAAATCATATCATTACAAGAAATACTTAGAAATACAGCAACATTTGTTCTAGCTTGAAAATGGGTTTCTTGATCTGACCCGCTTAGAGTGATAGAACTCTGTCCTAGTGTTAGGCGTTGGTGGTGTAATTTATATTTAATCGGTGATTTTTGGTTTATCTGTAGCGCACCATGATCGACGGTTAAGACATTAACACCGCCATCGAATAATTCGCTTGAGATAGATTTTTTGACAGGTAGGGCATAGAGAAAACTTGTCATTTTTCCATCAGAGAATAGTTCGCACCGCTGAGGATCACCTGATGTTTGTGTGTTTCTTATTAGTTTAGAGCGCAGGGATCGGTATTGTTTTAATCGTATTGCTTGATGATAAAAATATTCTGCAAATTGCTTCAATGCTTGAGTAAATTTATCGCTAACACCGTATTTACTATAAGCGTTTCTGATTTCAAGATAAAGATGCATAAACTCATCGTTTAAGCTACCTTGTAGTTGGTATTGGTTTGCTTGTGCTACATCGCCCATTTTTGAAGTTCCTCCTGTTGCAAGTAGATGGAGATAATAAACTCAACCTTTATTTGTCTATTTTTTAACCTTCTATAGTATTATCTTAGTACGTAGCTTGGCTATGCTCCTTCAACAATCCTTTGAAGTTCAAAAAGTATTCTGTACAAATTTGTTAGATTTATTATGTCCGCCTTCCTATGAAAAGTCTGGCTCAGAGACTTGTAATAAATAAAATTCTATCGGTATTAGTAAATATAATGACATCTACTATATATACTCTTTTTATGTGGTATAAGCAAAGATAATATCAATTAATTAGTGTTATTTTCGGTATCCTTCATAGATAGTGAGCAATACCTTAGGAATGATGCATAAAAAGAGAGTCGTTAACTTAAAGGCAGATAGCCCGCTAGTAATAAAATACCTGCACTTTTAGTTATTCGGTCTTGAAAGTAGGAGGGCGCAATAAATCTAATATTTTCTCATTTATTTCCTTGGAATAGCCTTGCAATTTAATTATCTGACTGATTAATATCCCATATCCTTACTTCATGAGTTCTCTTGTAGGTATTAAAATAAGCACTTAGTTCTTGATAAGACTGCTGTCCAACCGCTTTTTTTATCAATCGACCCTGCGGTGAAATAATGATAGTTGTGGGTGTCGCAACGACATCGCTAAAGATTTTTGTAATGCTGTTTTGGTCAGGAACGATAAGATAATTGTATTTATTGCGTTTCATTGCCTCTTTTATTTTTGCTTTTGACTCACCACCATAGTTGATACCTAGCACCGTCACATTGTCTTTATTGTTCCGTTGAAAGCGAATTAATGTAGGAGCTTCCTTCTGGCAAATAGAGCAGTATCCCGCCCAGAAATTAAGAAATAGCCATTTTCCCCGATACTCAAAAAGCTGGTGTTTGTCTCCCTTGATATCATTAAAGGTTATATTGGGTACGATTTTATTTTCTGCTATTGGTTTCGCTTGAGTTGCTAAAGAAAAAACAAGTAGACCGATAAAAAGAAGGGTTGCTGTAATCCTGTCGTGCTTTATTTCTGAGGTGACCATTTAATCTGCTTTTCCTTATGTTTATAATTACAGAAAAATATAGTTTAAAATTTCTAAGTTACTAATTTTATCTGCATTTTGTCTTAAATATAGTCAATATAGATATGAAGAGGCTTTTTGGTAGGAATATAATTTCCATTATTGATTGAGCTAAACTATGCTTTCTGGACTGTTAATAAAACATTAAGAGGGGAGTTTGAATGAGTGAGATAACGACGATCTACCACAATCCGCGATGCTCAAAATCACGCGCAACAATGGAAATATTGAGAGGAAAAAGGGAGTCACTTGAGGTTATTAGCTATCTGGAAACGCCTCCTGATCGTGAGGCTCTGGAAACACTGCTTAACCAGCTTGGTTTGCAACCACGTGAACTGATGCGTACAGGAGAAAAAATTTATGCAGAGTTATATCTTGCTGATGAGGCATTGACGAATGATGAGTTAATAAAGGCGATGCTAGAAAATCCAATTTTAATAGAGCGTCCAATCGTGATAAAAAATGGCAAAGCTATGATTGCTCGCCCACCTGAGTCGGTTATTGATATTTTATGAGTTTGTAATAATACTTTTTCTAATTGTAATTTTCAGGAGGGTGAATGATAGTAAATCCATAAAAATCAAAATATTATGACGGGTTTATTACACTTATCCACCCCTAGATGTTTATATTTAGCGAAGGTGTTTTTTGTAAGGATGTGATTTTAAAGTGTGAGGTTTAGGATCTATAGTTTTTCACATAAATAATTGCACCCTTCGACTCCGCTCAGGGTACAGCTCCCTGAGCGGAGTCGAAGGGTGCGGAAATTTAATAAATGAATGTCTATAGGAATTCTCATTTTGACGACAAAGTGCTTCGTAGAAACCACTGTTGCCATCAGTATGACGGCACTCCTTCTCACTTTAAACCACACCTAATTTGAAAGGATTCAATATGAAAAATGTATTAGTGCTTTATTATAGTCGCCACGGTGCAACGGCTGAAATGGCAAGATTAATAGCGCGTGGTGTCGAATCTATACAGGGTGTTGAGGCGGTTATTCGTACCGTTCCAGAGGTTTCAACAACGTGTGAATCAACACAGCCCAGCATTCCTGATGAGGGTGCGCCTTATGTGAGTTTGGATGAACTAAAACAAGCAGGCGCGTTAGCTTTAGGAAGTCCAACACGTTTTGGTAATATGGCAGCACCGTTAAAATACTTTCTAGAACAAACTAGTGGGCATTGGCTATCGGGTTCCTTAGTCGGTAAGCCCGCAGGCGTTTTCACCTCAACTTCTAGTCTACATGGTGGGCAAGAATCAACCCTGCTTTCTATGATGATTCCACTATTGCATCACGGTATGATTATTTCAGGCTTGCCATATACTGAGTCGGACTTATTAACGACACAAACAGGCGGCACACCTTATGGTCCATCGCATGTGGCAGGTGCGGATAATAGTAACCCGTTATCAGAAGAAGAAAAAACGCTTTGCAAAGCATTGGGTAAACGACTAGCAGAGCTAGCCAATAAGCTATGATGAATTTAACTCTATGGCGATTACTTACCTTGGTCAGCTTTTTTGGCTTAATGAGCATCATTATTATCTGGAATGGTTGGTTAACACCAATTCAATACATGAATCGCGGCTTAGAAATAGCTATTTTAGAATTACCACTACTGTTTTTTGTGCAGGGCATTATTAATGCTGATCGTGAAAAGCATATCGCTGTCACCTTACTATCGCTGGTGTACTTTTTCATTGGTGTCTGGCTTGTTTTTGCACCAAAAGAAAGTTTGTATGGTATTGCAATGACGTTATTTAGCGTGGGTTTATATCTGGGTAGTTTTTTCTATGTGAGAACTTTGGATAAACACGCCGAGGGACGTGATTAGGAATGTACGCACATCTTAAATACAGTCGCAATTAAAAATATTCTCCTTGCCTCTTGAATTTATCATCATACACCCTACCTTATACGCTGTTATTAAGGAGCATGCACGAAATAACGTCCCGATTCTAGCGTCTCATTAGCAGCAAAATCCTTCGCTATAATTCGGGAACTTATTCCATGCACGTTCCTGAGGGATTAAGGACGTTCCAAACAATGATTCTACTCATCTTACTTGCCCTTTTGCCCTGCTTGAATCCTATCAATTGTTGCGTAGAGCGACTATACGCCTCTTGATATACTCCAATCAGGAACAAAAAATCGGTGCAATAGGGTAGATTCATTACTTGGCTACCAGTTGTTAAGGTGGGACAGTTAATGTTTCTGCTATTCACCCGCACCCTTCGACAAGCTCAGGAAGCGGTGTCCTGAGTCTACCGAAGGGCTAGTTCCCCGAGCTTGTCGAAGGGTGCGGGTTGTTTGCTATGACTTTTACTTGTCCCACCTTAAGTTGGTAGCCCATTACTTGAAAACTTCCTAAATCTATCCACCTTAAAAAATAATCATTTTATAGAGATGCACTATGAGTAGCGAAAAAAGTTCGGTTGAACAAGCCACGGGCGCTGTTAATCCTGAGGGAAAGGCGGGGTCATCCATTGAAAATAAGCAAAATTCTGCGGAGCAATCTGAGATTGAGATGTCAGAGGCTGATTTACCCCATGTAGAACAGACAGAAGGGGCAGAAGATGCCATTGACGCTCTACGTGAAGAGTTAGTCAAGGCGGAGGAAAAAGCGGCGGAAAGTTGGGATACATTGGTGCGTTTGCAAGCCGAGATGGATAATCAACGTAAACGCACTGAAAAACAAGTGTCTGATGCGCACAAATTTGCAATAAAAAGCTTTGTTGAACAGCTATTACCAGTGATTGATAGTCTAGAGATGGGGCTGCAAGCAAAGGGTGATTTGGATAGTATTCGAGAAGGTATGAATCTTACGCTAAAACAGTTTGAATCTTTAATGCAAAAACAAAATCTGCAAGCGGTTAATCCCTTGGGTGAAAAATTTGATCCTGAGTTGCATCAAGCAATGGCAATGCAGCCGAGTGAAGAGTATGAGGATGGGTTGGTCGCGGCGGTTATGCAAAAGGGCTATACCTTAAATGGTCGCTTAGTTCGCCCTGCGATGGTGATGGTTGCAAAAAATGGATAGCTTGTAGCTTGAATTATACAAAACAAACCACACTTAACTAGCTATTGTAGAAACACACAGAATATAAAACACAGCAGCTTTATTAAAGGCTGTAAAAAAATGGAGAAAATCATGGGAAAAATTATTGGAATAGATCTAGGAACCACCAATTCTTGCGTTGCGGTAATGGAAGGTGATGCCCCAAAAGTTATTGAAAATGCAGAAGGAGATCGTACTACGCCTTCGGTTGTCGCATTTTCTGATGATCAGGTTTTAGTGGGTCAACCTGCAAAGCGTCAAGCAGTGACGAATCCTGAAAATACATTGTATGCTATTAAGCGTTTAATTGGGCGTACCTTTGAAGAAGATGCTGTTCAAAAAGACATTAAATTAGTGCCTTATAACATTATCAAAGCAGATAATGGTGATGCATGGGTTGAGGGGAATGGTAAGAAAATGTCTCCTCCTGAGGTTTCTGCGCGTATTTTACAAAAATTAAAAAAAGACGCAGAAGCTTACTTAGGTGAAGAAGTAACAGAAGCTGTGATTACGGTTCCTGCTTACTTTAATGACTCACAGCGTCAGGCGACTAAGGATGCAGGCAAAATTGCTGGTTTGGAAGTTAAACGTATTATCAATGAGCCTACTGCCGCTGCACTTGCATTTGGTATGGATAAATCAGCAGGCGATAGCACCATTGTTGTGTATGACTTAGGAGGTGGTACGTTTGATGTCTCCATTATTGAAATTGCTGAAATTGATGGTGAGTACCAGTTTGAAGTATTAGCGACCAATGGCGATACGTTCTTAGGTGGTGAAGATTTTGATATGCGCCTTATCGACTATCTTGCGGATGAGTTCAAGAAAGATAATGGTGTTGATTTACATAATGACCCACTTGCACTACAACGTCTTAAAGAAGCCGCTGAAAAAGCAAAAATAGAGTTGTCGTCAACCTCGCAAACAGAAGTTAATCTTCCTTATGTAACCGCTGATGCATCAGGGCCTAAGCATTTAAATGTGAAAGTGACCCGTGCAAAATTAGAGTCTTTAGTTGAAGATTTAGTAAAGCGTACTATTGAGCCTTGTGCGACAGCATTAAAAGATGCCGATCTATCCGCCAGTGAAATTAACGATATAATTTTGGTAGGTGGTCAATCACGTATGCCAATGGTGCAAGAGGAGGTCGCGAACTTCTTTGGCAAAGCACCACGTAAAGATGTCAACCCTGATGAAGCGGTTGCAGTGGGCGCTGCAATCCAAGGGGGGGTGTTAGGTGGAACGGTTACTGATGTTTTATTATTAGATGTTACGCCATTATCGCTTGGCATTGAGACAATGGGTGGTGTAATGACCAAACTCATTGAGAAAAATACCACGATCCCAACTAAAGCACAGCAAGTCTTCTCTACCGCAGAAGATAATCAAAATGCAGTCACGGTTCATGTCTTACAAGGTGAGCGTGAAATGGCATCAGGCAATAAGTCGCTAGGTCGTTTTGATCTTACTGATATTCCCCCTGCGCCTCGTGGTCAGCCACAGATTGAAGTCAGTTTGGATATTGATGCCAATGGTATTTTGAACGTATCTGCAAAAGACAAAGCAACAGGCAAAGAGCAATCTATTGAGATCAAAGCTTCATCTGGTTTATCAGATGATGAAGTGGACGCAATGGTTAAAGATGCAGAGAAACATGCAGAAGAAGATAAGAAGACGCGTGAATTGATTGATGCACGTAATCAAGCCGATGGCATGGCACACACAACTGAAAAGTCGCTGAAAGATTTGGGTGATAAGATTGATCCCGCTGAGAAGACGAAAGTTGAGAATTTAATCAAAGAAATTAAAGAGTTGATTAAAGGCGATGACAAAGAAGCAATTGAGAAAAAATCTCAAGAGTTAATGGAAGCTTCAGGTGCATTAGCGCAAGCGGCAGCGGCACAGCAACAAGGTGGTGATGCAGGTAATGCAGGTGAGCAGGCGAAGAAAGATGCCAAAGCGGATGCGGACGATGATGTTGTTGATGCTGAATTTGAAGAAGTTGATGACGATAAGAAGAAAAAGTAACGTTAAGTCTATCCAATAATCTGTACCTGTGTTGATGAAGGGTGTAGATTATCGGTTGATTTTTTTAGGCGCGAGAGAATTAGATTTCTTTCGGGCCTTATTTTGTTTTTAGGATAACGAAATGTCTAAACGAGATTATTACGAAATATTAGGTGTACAAAAAAACGTAAGCAGTAAAGATTTAAAAAAAGCGTATAAGCGTTTAGCGATGAAATTGCATCCTGATAGAAACCCAGGTGATATGGAAGCGGAAGCCAAATTCAAAGAAGCAGGCGAAGCGTATGAGGTGTTATCAGACCAACAAAAGCGTGCGGCTTATGATCAGTTTGGACATGCGGGTGTAGACTCTTCCATGGGAGGAGGTCATGGTGCGGGTGGCTTTGGCGATATATTTGAAGATGTATTTGGTGACATCTTTGGCGGTGCGGGGCGAGGTGGAGGTGGTGCAAATCGCGCTTATCGTGGTAGCGACTTACAATATAATTTAGAGTTAACGCTAGAAGAAGCCGTTTTCGGTAAAAAAGTTGATATTCGTATTCCAACTAAGGAACGTTGCGAGCCTTGTGGTGGAACAGGTGCTAAAAAAGGCACTAATCCAGAAAGTTGCTCAACTTGTCAAGGTATGGGGCAAGTAAGAATCCAGCAAGGTTTTTTTGCGGTGCAACAAACTTGTCCACACTGCAATGGTGTAGGGAAAGTGATTAAAGACCCTTGTGTGAGCTGTCATGGGCAAGGTACCGTTAATAAGCATAAGACCTTGGAAGTCAGTGTGCCAATGGGCGTTGATACGGGTGACCGCATTCGTCTTTCAGGAGAAGGTGAAGCGGGTGTTAATGGTGGACCATCAGGCGATTTATATGTGCAAGTTAGCTTGAAAAAGCATGAGTTATTTGTACGTGATGATACCAATTTACACTGTGATGTTCCTATTCGCATTACGACCGCTGCGTTAGGAGGGGAGGTTTCAGTCCCCACCCTTAAAGGTGAAGTAACGCTAAAAATACCCGCTGAAACACAAACAGGTAGAACCTTCCGTTTGCGTGGCAAAGGGGTTAAATCAGTACGTAATGCCGTGACGGGTGATTTACTCTGTAAGGTGATGGTAGAAACACCTGTTAATCTAAGCAATTTGCAAAAAACACTATTTGAAGAACTGGAAGCTTGTCTTAAAAATGGGGGCGAGCGTCACAGCCCACAACAACACGGCTGGGGGGATAAAGCAAAAACATTCTTTGAAGATATAAAGGGATGGTTTGATCCTGAAAAAGAAGAGTCTGGCAAGAAAAAATAAGGAATACTGGTATGACAAATATAGCTATCGTAGGTGCCGCAGGTCGCATGGGGAAAATCCTTATTGAAGCCTGTCATGAAAATGAGAATGTCATATTAACTGCGGCAACAGAATATTCTGGAAGCCCCTTTATTGGAGCAGATGCAGGTGAAGTTGCAGGCATTGGCGCGAATGGCGTTATGATTGCCACGTCACTTGCTGATGTTGAGCAAGACTTTGATGTGGTTATTGATTTTACTCGTCCTGAGCCGAGTATTGAGCACCTCAATTATTGTTTGCAACAGAATAAAAAAATGGTTTTGGGAACAACAGGGTTTAGTGAGGATGAAAAGGCACAAATCCAGCAAGCAGGCGAAAAGTCCGCACTAGTTTTTGCCGCAAACTATAGCGTTGGCGTAAGCCTTACATTGAAATTACTCGATACTGCGGCACGTATTATGGGGGAGGGTGTTGATATTGAAATTATTGAAGCCCATCATCGCCATAAAGTTGATGCACCCTCTGGCACAGCTTTAGCGATGGGTGAAGTGATTGCCGATGCGCTAGAGCGTAATCTTGATGAATGCGCTGTTTATTGTCGAGACGGTATAACAAGCGAGCGAGATCCTAAAAGCATTGGTTTTCAGAGTATACGTGCAGGGGATGTAGTGGGTGAACATACCGTGATGTTTGCCGATATTGGTGAGCGCATTGAGATTACTCATAAAGCATCTAGCCGTATGACCTTTGCCAAAGGCGCAGTGCGCTCTGCTATTTGGGTAGCCGCAAAAGATGGCGATGAAAATGGTGTTTATGATATG
>DRMS01000409.1 GCA_011322515.1 Leucothrix mucor | reverse complement strand
ATCAGCTTGAAATGGTGGCTTTATTATCTCATCGCTATACAGCATCCAAAACAATGGCACGCTTACATTCTACTATTATTAAGTGCTACCGCCAGCTTGAGTCTAAGAATAGTTGTGCAGAATCAACTGACAATAGCTATTTATTGCTTTTTAAGAAAGAGCAAGCTAATCCTACCAATACAGAACCTCAGATTGTACCCTCCGCTCAACTTAAAATAGAAAGGGATACCCCTAGAAATAGCATGGTAACTCTTATTTTATCCTTATTTGCATTAATAACTGCAACTGCTAGTAGTTATTTTTTCTGGCAGGCTCAAGCAACAGAAACAGGATTATCTACTTTAGTTGAAAGTAAGCCTCAGGAATCTCCAAAAGCCCAGCTTAATACGCAAATTATTTTAAATAATCATCAAAAAGATACGCTTAAAAGTGCAAAAGAGACCTTACATTCTGAGGAAAAAGCTTGGCAAGAAGGGATAAAAAAACAGCAAGCACAGCAAATTAAAACCTTGCAACAGCAACAACAACAGGAACAAGAAGTAGTAGCTTTAAAGCAACAAAATGATCTAAGGTTGAAAATAAAGCAAATAGAATTTGAGGCTTTGAAAAAACAAGAAGAGCAGATTCGTAGAAAGGCGGAAGCCACTAAGGCTGAAAAGCTGCGATTAATTGAGGAAAAAGCGCAAGCCAAACAGAAAGAATTATTAAAGCAACAACAAGCGCTTGAACTTGCCAAAGCAAAGAAAGAGCTGAAAGAAAAGCGCCTTAAAGCTGAAAAATTGGCACGAGAGGAACAAGAAAAGGTTCAATTATTATTACTTGAGCAAGATATTGAAAGAATGAATCGCGAAGAGGAAGAAATTCGTGCTCAAAAAGAAGCTGAACAGAAAAAACGTAAAGAAGAACAGCTTAGAGTTAGAAGAATAGAATTAGAACAAGAACGTAAAAAATATGAACAATTAGCAAAAATTGAAGCAGAAAAACGAGCTGAAGATAAACGTCTAGAAGCTCTTGTTAGGCAGCGACGATTAGAGTTTGAAGCCAATAAGGCAAAGCAACGTCTAGAGTTTGAAAATAATAAGATTAGGCAACAGCGAGAAAAAGAACAAGCAATGAATCCTCTTGTCGCTGTCGCACCCATTAAGCTTGAAGAGAGCAGTAAGCCACAAGATATTACTAAAAGTAATGCTGCTGAGAAAAAACGTAATATGCTAGCGGAGTTAAAACGGCAAAAACAGTCTCAAGCTAAAGCAAAAACTGAAAAACTAAGACTAAAACAAAAAACAGCAATTCATCAGTTGGTTAATTACAGTAAGACCTTTAATCAGCACACCACTCAGTTAAAGCAAAAACTGGATAGATTAGCGGCTATAGACCAACGTAGTGATGCTTTTAGCAACAAGGTTTTGATACATAAACGAAAATTATTAAAAGGTAAGGAAGCGGTCATTAGAGCGCGTTTAGTCTCCATTGCTGGAATGTATTTAGCAAAACTAAAACTAGTCTGTGCTAAAGAAAAACTATTTCCTGTTTCCACAGTAAGTTCGAATAAAACAGAGCGTATTGCGAGAAGAGTTATATCGCAACATGTAAGTAATTGCTCACAAGTTCAATCACTGTCAGCCTCTCGTATTTCCACTACTTTATTGGGTAAGTATTTGCGATGATTTTAATGCAGAAATAGCGCTATAGAGGTTCACTTAAAAGGGCTACCAATTTAAGATGGGACTATTAATGGTTACCAACTTAAGGCGGGACAAGTAACGTCATGGCAAATAACCCGCACCCTTCGACAAGCTCAAGGAACTAGCCCTTCGGTAGACTCAGGACACCGCTTCCTGAGCTTGTCGAAGGGTGCGGGTGAATAGCAGAAACATGGACTTTCCCGCCTTAAACTGGTAGCCAATGGTTGCGTAGAGCAACGATGCGCCTCTTGATATACTCCAATCAGGAGCAAAAAATATGCGCAATATAGGTAGATTCATTACTTGAAACTTCCTTATCTATTATTATTCCGTATTTTTTGTGTTTAAAAAACATTCAACTGCGTAATATTGCTTGATGGCTAAAAAGCTGAGGCTTTCACTCCTTTGTATCAGGAAATTATTTATCTGAAAAACTATAGTGGGAATAAAAGACGTATTATGATTACGTGAGCTTTTCTTGAACTCGAAAAAAGCTAAAAAATTTTGTCATCCTTGTGCATCGTCCAAAGTAGTTTACGATTTCTTACTCGCTATGAAAGATACTGAATATCTGTAGCGATGTTTACTGATTTAGCTCTCTCTGCTTAGATTTATTATTATAGCGCTTTTTAAAAATATTGATGCTGGATCTATCTAAGGCTGCATGTACTTTCTTTTTGCTCCTTGCCGAAAATGATCGTCCTCGCGACAGTTTTTTTATCATTTTTTTTATGCTTTTTTGTTCATTTTTAAGGGTTCGTTCTTCACCATTCGTTATTTGTCCTTTATCGCATCCTTTCTGGATACGTGTTTGCTGTTTTTGAATCCGTGTTTTTATTGATGCACTGGCTGCTAGAGCAGGTTCTGCGACTAAGAGTATTGAAACGATTGAGACTATACTTAATGCTATTTTTTTCATTATAAAATCCTACATAATTCATCCTTGAGAACATAAATCGATATGACTTATGTGTATACAGCCCATCAGAAAGTTACAAGCAATGATTTTACCTATCTTATTTGTGTACCCAAGAAGTAGGGCATAGCAACCCTTGTATCCCTGTTTGAATAATCTCAATCACTGCGTAGCTTGGCTATGCGTCTCTTGAGATAATCCAACTAAGAATTGCTATGCCCCTTAGGTACAAAAAATCGGCATAATATTAGTAGATTCATTACTTGAAGCTTCCTCTCCCAATGGACTGCCACCATAGTAGATAATCCCTTACCCATCTATGTCCTACCTATTATGTACCTGATTCACTGATATTTATTTTAAAAAGGCTTTACCAATGATAAGCGGTAGTAATTTTCTAACTAATGAAATCATCATCTAGGTTCTGTTGACATTTGGTTATATTTTCGCTTTTTAGTCGATTATTTGCTTCTATCAAGGCAAAAAATAACCGCATAGCAGACCTACGCGGTTGTTTTTTAACCCAGAGAGAAGGAAAAAGTGACAAAAAGAGGAGATAATCATCAAATGTCAACAGAGCCTAAGGCTACTCCAAGAAAATAAACACACAAATAACTTGATGAGGTTCTTCATAAATAGGAGACCATCATTAGATACGGTACAACTTGAAATGCGCAAATAGAATAGGAATGAGGTCAGCCCGACTTTCATTTGTTTTAATTATAAGCTACTGATATTTATATGTTTAATGATTGATCTGTAAGTGTAAAAAGTTATATCATTGACTGCCTAAATTTTCATAGATGGCAATAAAAATTCTCTTGGAGTAGCGCAAAATGCTTGTTGTCCTTTAGTGGTTCTGACATCTTGTTGCTGATTCATCTTTTTAGACTGATATTGTAAAAAAGGCACATCGGTATATTCATTCGCTAATGCTTCTAAATTTGCACGTGCAAAATAAAAATATTTAAAATGTTGCTGTCGCATAGTGCTGTTTTTTTGCAAATAGCCAAGGCAGGCAAATGCACTATCAACTCTAATGAGTAAGTATTGATAGCGCGCTGATAATTGATCATCTTCCATACTGCGCTTAATTTTGCTATAGGAGCTCATTGCTGCATTCACATTGCCTTGTAGATAATAGTAATGCCCTGTTATTTCATAATAAAATGCCTGCAAATAGAGGTGTTCATTGAAAGGATTAAGCACATCAATCTTATTATCTGCGAGCATCTTTTTTGCTTTAATCAATAAATACCATGTTTTTGCATATGCCTTTACACGCAAACTTTCATAAGCACCTGCTAACAACATATTAATAACTAATAAGCGTTGTTTAGATGGCAGATTGACAAATTTT
>DRMS01000408.1 GCA_011322515.1 Leucothrix mucor | reverse complement strand
TAAGCGATAGCGTAGCACAAAAATCGGGTTGAGTTAGGGGTCAATGTGATTTGCCTTGTTAGAGTTTTTTTCAACACAATTCGAATAAATGCAACAGAGTGTTTCTAAATTTGCTGTTTTTCTGTGCCTTTTAATTCGTTACATTTTACCTCTTTAGCTAACAAAGAGGTACACCCATGTTACACAAAATAACAATATTCTTCTTTTTATTTTTACTAAGCATAAATACTTCTTTTGCTGCTTCATTGAATGAAAGCAAAGTAAATGAGCTTATAGACAGCTATTTAGATGCTTGGAAGACACGCGACATAGCCGAAATAGGCAAGCTCTACGCTAAAAATATATCTGTATATGACCTACCAACTGATTCCACTATAAAAGGCAAAGAAGCCGTTTTAAAATTTGAACAAGAAGCATGGTTAGCTTCTGCACCTGATATGGTTTGGATTAGAACCAGCCCAGCATTTATTACAGGAAATACTGTAGCCTATGAATGGGTTTACTCAGGCACTTACACTGGTGATTGGTGGGGAACTAAAATTACTAATAAACCATTTTCTGTTAAAGGCATAAGTACAACAACCTTCAATGATGATGGAAAGATTATTTTGCAGAAAGATTTTTACGACCTTAAATCATTTGAAAAACAGCTAGGAGTATAAAATGCCCGTAACAGTAATATTACAAGCTCAAGCAAAGCCAGCCGATATTGAAAATTTCAAGACTTATATTGCAAAGTGCCTCCCCGAAACACGCTCATACAATGGATGTATCAACATTGATATATATGAAGATAAAAATAATAAAGGAAGCTTTATTTTTTATGAATACTGGGAAAGTGTAAACGCATATGAGGCTTATCTAGAATACAGAACTAAACAAGGTGTTATGGAAAAAATAGGTTCAATGTTGATAACGCCTCCAGAGATAACTTACTACGACAAGGTTGCTATTTAACTACTTTATTTTTTCGACAACAAAGTCTAAAAACAGCCGTAGCTTGTTTGATAGCTGTTGAGTACGATAAGGATAAATAGCATTGATACTAATTGGGCTAGAATAATCTTTCATAACTTGTTCTAGCTCACCATTTATCAATTGCTTTTGAAGCAAACGCTCTGGAAAAAGCAAAACTCCTTGACCTTTTTTAGCCATTTCAATTAAGAAACTCTCACTGTTAGACATTACATTGCCAGTAACGCTAGAATAATCTTTTTCCCCAAGTGCTCGTAGCCATTGGTTATGCAAAGGCATACCACTGTAAATAAGGCAGTTAAGTTCTTCTAGTTTACATGCTTTCTTTTTATTTTTTAGATAATCAATACTTGCGAATAAACCTAATTTAGTTTTGCATAATCGCCTAGCTTTTAAAGTAGAATCTCCAAGTTCACCTACCCGAAAAGCTAAGTCAAACCCCTGTTCTATAAGATGCTCATAATCACTAGATATTACAAGCTCAATTTTTATTTCAGGATATTTATCTAAAAAAGCGGTAATTATTGGGCTTAATACATGACATGCAAACGTTTCAGGTGATGTTAATCGTATAGTTCCTGAAACAGTATTAATTGAAGACTCGATTATTTTTTTTGTTTGTTTTTCATCTTCAATAGTTTTTACAAAATGTAAATATACGGCTTTACCTGCATCAGTTACTGATATTTTTCGTGTGGATCGGATTAGTAACTGACTTCCCCATTCATTTTCTATTTGACTTAGGACTCTGCTAACAGAAGATTTTGACATGGATAAACTATCAGCAGCTTTAGTAATGCTGTTCAGTTTTACAACTTGAATATAGATATTTTGATTTTTATAGTGGTTTTGCATCAAATTGCTTCTTTGATATTTATATTGCTTTATATTGTATCTGATTTGATTGAGATGCTGCTCACCCAATATTATCTATTCGATTATAAATATAGCAATATTTGAATTTGAGACTCTAAAGGGTCAGAGCTGAGCCGATTCTGCATAATTTGTGCAACCCGATAGGGTTGTGACAATATTATGCAGAATTCGGCTCGATGCGGGTTGTTAGGCGGAGCGCGGTAGCGCGCAGACTATCAAGTCGTATCGAGTGGAGCGC
>DRMS01000407.1 GCA_011322515.1 Leucothrix mucor | reverse complement strand
GATAAGGTGCATATCAGTATTTTTGCGGCAGATCATGGTGTTGCGGAGGAGGGCGTATCTGCTTTTCCACAGGTTGTGACGGGTGAAATGGTCAAAAATTTTGTGCGAGGTGGCGCCGCGATTAGTGTTTTAGCGCAACATCATCAAGCTCAGTTAGAAATTATTGACGTGGGTGTCAAAGACTTTCCTCAGATGACAGGCGTTATCCGTGCCAGAGTGGGAAATTCTAGCCATAATATCGTGCAAGAAAATGCCATGACAGAAGCGCAGTTGCAATTGGCATTACAGACAGGAAGGGAAGCGGCAGAGCGTGCTAAGGCTAATAATGCGCAGGTGTTTATTGGTGGTGAAATGGGAATTGCCAATACTACTAGTGCAACAGCAATTGCCTGTGCCTTATTAAATATTTCTGATGTGGCAACTTTGACAGGTGCAGGAACGGGGCTTGATAACGCAGGAATTAAGCATAAATCAACGATAGTCGCGGCTATATTGGTGCGTTATCAAAAAGAATTAGCACAACAGGATTCAAGTAGTGACAATGAAGCATTGCATGTGTTGAATGTGTTGCGTATGGTGGGTGGTTTTGAAATAGTTGCTTTGGTTGGTGCTTATATGCGCAGTGCGCAGTTAGGTATCCCTGTATTGGTTGATGGCTTTATTACAACAGTGGCAGCCTTGGCAGCGATAAAATTAAATGAGAATATTAACTTGTGGATGTTATTTTCCCATTGCTCTGCTGAGTCAGGACATGCAAAAATTTTATCTGCCTTGGATGTTAAATCATTAGTTAATTTTGATATGCGATTGGGAGAAGCAAGCGGCGCGGCAACGGTTATTCCATTAATCCAACAAGCACTTGCTTTACATAATAATATGGCGACTTTTGCAGAGGCTGAAGTGTCGAAATAGTGTGTATAAAGAATGATGCCAAAAACAACAGTGCTAGACCTGCTTCGTCATGGTGAAGTAGAAGGTGGCGATATTTTTCGAGGTAGTACCAATGATAAGCTCACTGACGATGGCTGGGAGCAAATGCAAGCAACATTGCAGGGGGATGTGAGCTGGGATGTGATTATTTCATCACCTTTATTACGGTGCGCCGAGTTTGCAGGCTCTTTGGCTGACCAAGAAGATATAAACTGTGAAATCATTGATGCCCTAGAAGAAATTCATTTTGGTGAATGGGAAGGTCAGTCTCCCGATGATTTATTAAAAGATAATGATGAGACGCTCAAACGTTGGTGGGCTTCTCCCACTAAGCAAGCACCACCAGAAGGGGAAGATTTTCATGACTTTCGGGCGCGTGTCTTAAAGACACTTAAACAGATAACCGAAGAGTATAAGGGTAAGCGTATTTTGTTGGTCACTCATGCAGGCGTGATTCGGGTTATTCTGATGTATATTTTAGGGATGCAGGAAGAAAATTTATTTCGTTTAAATGTGGACTATGCCAGTCTATCAACCATTCGTATGTATCACGATGAAACAGGGGCTTGGGGTACATTAATTTCACATGGCTGTCATAGTGCATAAATAAGGAAGTTTAGTTATCAACTGAAGGCGGATCAACCAGTTAATTGATGATGGGTAAAAAAACAAATTATTTTGTAAAGAGGCAGAGAGCTACCAACTTAAGGTGGGACAAGTAAAGTCATAGCAAACAACCCGCACCCTTCGACAAGCTCAGGGAACTAGCCCTTCGGCAGACTCAGGACATCGCTTCCTGAGCTTGTCGAAGGGTGCGGGTGAATAGCAGAAACATTAACTGTCCCACCTTAAACTGGTAGCTAGGCAGAGTAAGAAAAGATAAGTAGGAGATCATAATCAGCGATTCCCGCTCATGCCGTAGACGGCACTACATAAGACTCTAAAAATAGCAGTGGCTTGCTAATTTTTAATCAAATGCCTTACTACCGTTGTCTACCTTAAATTAGGTCGGGAACTGCTGGATCATAATAAACCTAACAAAATAAACGAATAAAATATTAGATAACCCAAGTAGAAGCAAAAATCCTATGTAAATAGGGTAACTTAATTATTTGAAACTTCCTAAAAATAAAATATGCCCCCTTTGATTAAATCATTTTTTATAGCGCAGATCTTTTTGACGCGTATACCAACGCCTAAAATAACAGAGATGAATGAGGAGGAAATTTCTTCTTCTGTCCTTTATTACCCTTTTGTTGGTTTCTTTATTGGCTTATTCTTAATACTAATGGCTGTATTATTAACTAGTAGTGTCGGTGAAGATGCTTATAACGTTGTTGCCGCCATTATTATCACCCTATGGGTTTTTATAACAGGTGGATTGCATCTTGATGGTTTGGCTGATACCGCAGATGGGCTAGTGGGTGGTCAAGGCAACGCAGAACGCACGTTAGTAATCATGAAAGATCCTGTATCAGGACCTGCGGGGATTGCCAGTATTGTTTTAGTTTTATTGCTTAAATACTCCGCTGTAGTTGCAGTGCTTAATTCAGAAATGAGTTACTGGAGTTTATTATTAGCGCCTATTGTTGCAAGGGGAGGGGCTATTGCTCTTTTAACCTATAGCCCAGTTTCACAGCAGCAAGGGTTAGCCTTTAACTTAAAAAAGAAAGAATATCCCGAAATTATTGCACTTATATTAGTATTTATTGCTGTAATTGTTTATTTTGTAACGAGTTTAATTGTGTTGATTGCGATTAGTTTATTGCTGTATGCAATACATCATTGGGCAGTTGCACGTTTGCAAGGGGTAACGGGGGATATTTTGGGGCTTAGTATTGAAGTTACAGAGGCTTTATTTTTGGTAATGGCTGTTTGGGCGTTGGTTTAGTATTAAAGGACTGTTAGTTTTTTATCCGTCTTTTGCTTGATACTACTGTTTTTCTGCCTGAAACAGCTTTTAATTTTAACTGAATTTCAATACCTTCGCCGTTGAGTTGCTAATTTTTCCTCATGAATCCGCTTGAGATCAGACAGTGATGGTGGCAGATTTTGTTGGGGTTCCTATCGTCCCCCACGACCTAAATCACTCGAACTTACTGCGTTAACGTTATTACAATTACCTATAGACGTTCATTTATTAAATTTCATTTTGATGACTAAAAAGCTGAAGCTTTCACTCCTTTTATCAGGAAATTATTTATCTGAAAAACTATAGTAGTTTAGCGTGGGTAACCTTAAATTAGTATTGAACAGCCCTCTTGTCGGGTTGAGAGGGTATAGAAATAGATTTATGATAAACTATTCTTGGTATGAAAAAGCCTAATATTCTACAATATTGCTTCAATCTACTTTTATGAAATATTAGTTGGCTTTACTTTTTTATAATTTAATAACTATGGCTTGTTTTTAATATAATAATTTTCCCCATACAAGTAGTAAATTATTAGTGAATATTTACTATTAAAGCAATATTACCTTAGATATCTTATGCTTATATCAGGAGCTGTCTGTCACTATACTTTATCTTTGAAAGTTTTCTTAATAATAAAAATGATAAGAAGAAAGGATGTTAAATAATGATGTTTGACAAAAAAAACACTTCAATTCTAGGTTGTTTCCTAATAACCTTTACTAGCTCATGTAGCACTTCAACATATGAAACTAGCGATGTTTTATTAAATGAGCCAGTAGGAAGGGCAAACTTAACAAGCTCTTTAAAATCATCATCAATGATACCTAGTATCAAGCTGGTTCCTAAAAGTTTTGTAGTAAAAAAAGAAAATTCAGCTGACTCTTCAGGATATCTTGGTAGTAATTTAATTTCAGAGAATGACCTATTAGAAATAGAGGTTTATAGAAACCCCGATTTAACAAAAAAAGTAAGAGTAGATAATAATGGAAATATTACGTTTCCTCTTATTTCTAAAATACATGCAAAAGGGTTAAGCGCTCCACAACTAGCAGAAAAAATAAAACAGGCTCTGGAGAAAGATTTTATTGTAGAAGCTCATGTTAACGTGCTAGTTAAAGAATCAAGTAAAAACTATTTCAGTATTGAAGGGTCTGTAAAAAAATCAGGTGTTTTTCCAGTTTCTGGGAAGACGACATTCTTACAAGCTATAGCTTATGCTAATGGTTTAAGTGAAGATGCTGACAAACATCATGCTACTTTATTGCGAGAAGGGAAAAATGGACAAGTAGTGCAACAAGCAATAGATATTGCTGCTATTAGTAAAGGGAAACAACAAGATTTCTTATTAAAACAAGGTGATAGAATTGTTGTACAAAAATCTATTTACAACCGCTTTACTGTGAATGGGGCTGTTATTAAACCAGGAATTTTTCCACTAACAGAAGGAATTACTTTCTTACAAGCTATTACATTAGCGGGTGGTATAAATACATTAGCGCACAAGAATAAGGCTATACTTTTCCGATATGACATGAAGAATAATATTTTTAAAAAATATAAAGTTAATTTAACGTCTATTAAACAGGGAAGGACAGCAGACCCTTTTCTAAAACCAGATGATCGAATTGTGATTGTTGAGTCAAAACAAAAAGTTTTATTTGAAAATGCAATAAGACTTATTAGCCCCATAAGTACAATTAAAAACTTGTTAAACTGATCTTCTCATGGATTTTATTGTAATGTTGAATAATACTAATGTTATGCAAACAAAAAAACTAAATATTAGAAAAATATTGAAGTAATTAAATAATATCTGTAGACGACAGTTTTTCAGAATGTATTGTAGGATGTTGATTCAGGACAATATAAACCTTCATTTTTTCTTAATTTAGAAAGAAACATAAGAGTGATTTGAAAGGTGGGACAAGTAAAGTCATAGCAAACAACCCGCATCCTTCGACAAGCTCAGGGAACTAGCTTCCTGAGCTTGTCGAAGGGTGCGGAAATTTAATAAATGAATATCTATATACAACGCTCCTGCGTTATGATAAGGACTCTATTGAGCTACCAGTTTTTGTTCATATTCCTCACTCGCTTCCATCCATTGCATTTCAATATCTTCTAATTTTTTATCAATCGTGATTTTTTCCAATAATGCTTTTTTTAGTTTATTTTTATTTTCATCCTGATAAATACTAGGCTCAGCGAGTGTATTTTCAAGTTGCTGCTGTTGCGCATGTAATCGGTCTAACTGCTTTTCTAGGGTGTCGGCTTTGCGCTTTAAGGGTTGTAATTTTTTACGTAACTCAGCATCTAATTTACGCTGTTCTTTACGTGAAATAGTCTTATCTTCCACTTTAGCTACTTGTTCTAGTTGCTGTTCTTGCTTATTTTTATCTTTAATCCACTGCGCATAGTCCTCAAGATCGCCCCCAAAAGGAATCACTTTTTTA
This sequence comes from Leucothrix mucor, assembly GCA_011322515.1. GTDB lineage: Bacteria > Pseudomonadota > Gammaproteobacteria > Thiotrichales > Thiotrichaceae > JAGLBW01. The sequence continues at coordinate 137 of DRMS01000407.1, read as the reverse complement.
GCATCAACAATCAGCAATTCATCGGTGACTGTTTTTAACATATGACGATCATGCGAGACGATCACCATTGCGCCTTTAAAGTCTTGTAGGGCAATGCTCAGTGCATGACGCATTTCTAGATCAAGATGATTCGTTGG
>DRMS01000406.1 GCA_011322515.1 Leucothrix mucor | reverse complement strand
TTGATGGGTTAACTTGGTTTTTTCATCCGTATTACTTAGCGAGGTATTCACCTGTTTAAGGTGTTCTACCATTTCTGCTAGTCTGTCATTGCCTGTGCTATTACTTAAAGCAAGGTTAACTTGTTGCAAACCAACCGCCATATCCGCAAGGCGCTCTACAATCTCGGTGCCGATAATGGCTTCTTCATTGCCTTTCATTTTATGTTTAGCAAAATCATCTTTAATCACTTTCCAGCGTTGCTGTTGCTCTGCTGTCATATTGCCGCGTAATTCAGCCAGTTTTAGCAGATTTTCTTCTGCGCCACTGGTGAGTAACTGCGCTTCTCCTAGATAATGATCGGCTATCATTTGCATGATTTCCTCTTCATTCATAATTGCTGAGATTTTTTCTGCCATTTTATTCATATTACGATAACTACCCTGAAGCTTAAAAGGTGGCTCAGTGCGGTATTCATCGTTTTGTGCCGCAGACGCAATATAGTGTTGATTAACTTTAAGAATGACCTCTAACACCACCAGCATTTTCTTAATAACTTCGGTGATTTCATTCACTTCTGCACCACTGTATTGATGGCTTAAATCAGTGGTTGCAATTTGTTTGCCTTTGGCGAGATCAATGAGCTTATACACATCCGTCATCTCACGGGTAGCCAGTGGTGCGAGTACAGGATTAGAGCTAAGGCTGTTTTCAAGGTAACTGAGCTTAAAGGCTTCTTCATGGTCGCCCAGCATATCACCCAGATTATAAATATCAGCACGGTTAGCCAACATATCAGGGACTTTAAACGCCTCCCCTGATTCGGTATATGGATTACCCGCCATAATAATGCAGAAGCGTTTGCCGCGCATATCATAGGTTTTTGTAACACCTTTCCAGATACCTTCAATGCGCCGTGTGCCATCACTTAGGGAGATGAATTTCTGCAAAAATTCAGGGTCGGTGTGTTGAATATCATCCAAATAGAGCATCACATTATTGCCCATTTCCAAGCCTAGATTGAGCTTAATAAGCTCCTGTTTGGCAGTCGCATTGGGTGCTTGATCGGGGTCTAGTGAATACACATCATGCCCTAACGATGGGCAGTTAATTTTCATAAAAATCAAGCCTAAACGACTGGCGATATACTCCATCAAGGTGGTTTTACCGTAACCTGGAGGCGAGATCATCATTAATAATCCCATTAAATCGCTGCGTTTATCCTCACCCACCGTCCCCATTTGTTTTGCCAGATTGTCACCAATTAACTGTAAATACAGATCATTAATTAGCTTATTTCTTACAAAGGAAGAGAGTGGACGCGGTTTAAATTCATCCAAACGCAACTTGTCACGTTGCTGTTCCGCAATCTCACTGCGTAACTGATGATATTGTCGATACGCAGGGACAACGAGTTGCTGATGATGGTGATAGCGGTGAAGAAAATCATCCAGCGTCAGGTGCAAACTTTGCTTTTTAATACGCGGATGATCACCTAATAAATTATCAATATCACATTCCAATTTTTTATCAAGTTGACGATATTGAATGCCTTGATCGGCAATTAAAAGTGCAATGGTCTCAGGAATGTAATGTAGCAATAGTTGCTTTTCATGCTGTGCTAATAATGCCTCTAACCATGATTCTGCTAATGCCCAACCTTCCTGCGGATGCTGTTTTAGCTTATCCAATGTCTTCGTAAATTGATCCCAAACATGCTTCATGTCTAATTGGCGACGTAATTCATCGTGCAGTTCTTGTGCATATTGACTGCTAACAAAACGAATCTCATCCTGCGCTAACTCAAGGCTAAGATACTCTGCACTGCGCGTTTTACTGGTTGCATCAACCGCAATGGGATAGTCCGCCAACCAGCTCTCTAACGCCTGTTCCATTTCTGCTTGGAGACGCGCTAACGCCTTGCCCTGATTAAATACCTGCTTTATTTGCAAAGCCGATTTAGCACGTTCAGACCAATCTTTTTGTGGTATCTGTTGCTGTGTTGATGACCAAAAAACCGTAGCCAAGCCACGATGCAAAGGGGAATAACGCAATAATCCCGCTTGCTGTTGAATCGGTAAAAGCTGTTTTAGTATTTGCGTAGCATCATGGTCATGGATGCCTTTTTCATAACCTTCTTTATAACGCGGCGCAGCAAAATCACGCACTTGTTTTAATAATTCAGCATCATTACTTAACGCGCGATTTAAGCCATCAATACTTAAATCATCTGTTTGTGCTTCTGCGGCATCTAATAACTGCCCAACTAGATATTCTGCGCGATAAAGTTGGTCAGTTTCTGATTCATGATTAATTTCCCAATAATCCTTAAGCACATTGAGCGGTTCAGAGTCAATGGCTTCATAAAAATCAGTACCATTTAGATGAATATATTGCTTACCATCACGCGGTAAAATGGTTAATTCTAACTCTTGAGTGGTAACACTAAAGCGATGTCTTGGCCCCAGCTTTATAATCTTGCCGCCATCTTCATAAATATCCGCTTTATCACGCTGTCCACGCAATGCCTGATCTTTACTACTTTTTAAGCGTGATTCAATATCATCCGCTTTGACGCTATCATCTAATGCGCGCAATTGCTCCGCTACTTCACGCACTTTCATAACCAGCGGATCAGAGGCAAAGAAGGTATTGAGTGCGTCAATTTCACTCAGCTTTTTGGTACGGCGTGTAATCGAAGAGAGAATGCGATCTGCCGCATTAAGAAGATTTTGCGCGCGCCGCTGACGCTCATCAATCAGTGATTGTTTATGGCTTTCAAAGGTCTCATAAACCTCATCACGCTTGCTAATAATGTCCGCAAGAAATTCATCATGGTCACTAAATTGACTTTCTAATTCTTCTAGCTGAATCAGCAAACGACTTAATTGTTCATCCGCCTTATCAGGGTCTGTTGCCATGCCTACCGCATTGGCAATACTTTGGCTAAATAGTTTAAATTGCACGCTGAATTGCGCCACCGCTTCGGCTGAACCGAGGTCTTTTTTCTTGTGTTTAGTGCGTGCTTTGCTTTGATTTAGCTTGGCGTAAATTTCAGAAATGGATTCAATAATGCGAGTACGAACCGTCGCATCATCTACTTTTAGCGTTGCCATAAGCTCAGAGAGCAAATCCAAATCGCCCGCCATTTTTTCTAGCCCTTCAATACTCTCTTGTAAAAGTGCTTTGGTGCTGGCTTCTTCGGCATCCGCATTTAGTTTTTCTAACTTCTCTTGATAGGGCTGTAAAGCCGCTTCACTAGAAAGAAATTGCACCGTATCATCGCCAAGATTATCCTGTGCTTCAATCAGCTTAGCATCCATTTCTGCAATGCGTTGTTGATCAATATAACGATATTCTTTAATCGTCATTAAATGACCGCGTTGCTGGCGAATACGGCTTAGCGCATCCACATAATCCTCTACCTTATCCCAACTATCAGGCAGAATTTGGCTAAATATCTCACGTTGCTCCGCCTCGGATTGCTCCATTGCCTCTTGTGCTTG
>DRMS01000405.1 GCA_011322515.1 Leucothrix mucor | reverse complement strand
TTAACGCGCACAAATCCATCGACAAGTGGCGAAAATCCTGCTTGTACTTTACGATTTCCTGTTGCGGATAAAGTGGCTAAGGTGCGACCATGAAAACTACCGCTAGCAACAATGATATTAGGGCGTTCAATACCTTGTTGTTTACCATAAAGACGCGCTAGCTTAATTGCTGCTTCATTCGCCTCTGCCCCTGAATTGCTAAAAAAGACACGATCCATGCCTGATAGCCCACATAATTTATCGCTAAGTTCTTCTTGGTGTTTAATGTGATAAAGATTAGAGGTATGCACTAACGTGCGTGCTTGTTCAGCAATAGCATCTGCAATAACGGGGTGGGCATGCCCTAGACCACAGACCGCAACACCTGCAACGGCATCAAGATATTGTGTGCCAGACTTATCCCAAAGATAAACACCTTTGCCTTTTGTAAAGGTGATGGGTAAAGGCGCATAGGTTGTCATTAATGAGTTAGACATGAGTCTTCTCCAGAAAATGAAAAAGGGTAGCCTAAGCCACCCTTTTTTTGAAAAACCGCGAATTATGCGTCCTCAGCGATTATTTGTCAATATAAAGACATCTTTATAATGTCAAGTGCTAATGTAACGCTATTTTTTTATACTGAATATCAGCGCGTTTAATCCAACCAAAGTCACGACTATCAATGCTCATAGGGTCTGTTCCTTGGACAAAAAACATGCCGTTTTTGATTTTTTCAACACGTTTAATCATTAATCCATGCGGTTTTTTAGAAAACACTACAAAATCGCCTATCGCAATTTTGCTGAATTTGAATAGTTTAAGGCAAACAATTCTTTGCCCGTTATTTAAATGAGGGTACAAAGAATTGCCTTCGACTTTAAATAGTCGAATCAAACCTTAAAGCACAGGATTAACAACATCTTCACCTGGCATATAAGGCGCTTTAACAACCTTCGTTTCAATGCCTTTAATTGCCCAAAAGATTTCTGCAAACTTATTCACTTCAGCAAGAAGCTCCATTGCTTTGTCTCTAGAGGTATGTTGCTTCGCTGCGCCTGCAAGCATCATAATATTATGTGTAATCGTGTGAATATCGTTATGCTCTTCAACGTGATTTGGCTTAATAAAATCACCCCAAATAATACGAATTTCTTCTTTACACTTAACCGCTTCTTGCTCTTTAACCGCAATATAACGCGCCATATTGTTTAAATAAGCCGCTTCATCATCGCCTTTTTCAGCCGCGTTGATTAAGTCAATCATGCGAATAACAGAAAGTGCAGCGATTTGGGCTGCGCTTGTATCATAAATTCCGCAAGGTACATCACAATGCGCTTTTACTGTATCTAATTTAAACATTTTATTTTCCTTTTGTTTTTTGAAGTAATCATTATTTCATGAGCATCTCTATTAACGCTGGATTAAACAAACTATGGACTTAATTTGCCAATACATAAATTAATAGCGATGCCCTACTATTATTGCAACAGAGAAGATGCTTGTGCCAAGTTCACCGTGCCAATAGCAATTGAGAGTAATCCAACCGATGTGACTGCATAGCGTAAGATGCTAGCAGAGCGTATTAGTTGAGCATTAATAAGATAAATAAGGTAGCCAAAGAGCAAAAATACAAGACTAAGCCCTAGTATAAACGCGAGCACCATACCGAAACCAACGGTCTGGTGTGATATCGCTGCCAAGGTGACTAACATACCGCGTAGTCCTCCCACTCCCATTAATAACCCTAGAGAAACCAGCATAGATTTATCATGAAAATGTGCATCAGCATAATAAATATGGGTATGTTTATCGTCATGATGGTGGTGATGATCAATACGAATTTTATTGGTTGCAGCAAGGTAAACAAGATACAAGCCCATTAATAAAATAACGCTTGAGGATATAATATCGCCATATTGCAACAACTCATCACTCGCAACTTGTGTAATGAGCAAGGCCAATAGGTAAAGCGTAAGACCATGCCCTACGGCAAATAATAAACTTAATAAGAGCGCCGCTTTTTTCCTTTTTCCGATAGAAAATAGTGCAATAGCACTGAGATGATCAGGGCCAAGCGCGTGTAATATTCCGTAATAGAAAATAATAAGAAGGCTGTATTCCATTTGACAATACACTTAAAGTTAGGAGTGAGGGAGCGTTATATAGAGAGCAATCGTGTAATGCAAGAAGACTTATGATTTATATTGGTTTCATTTTGTGGGATTATCAGATTTTACTTAGGAATGTGCACGGCTACCAATTTAAGCTGGGACAGTTCATGTTTCTGCTATTCACCCGCACCCTTCGACAAGCTCAGGAAGCTAGCTCCCTGAGCTTGTCGAAGGGTGCGGGTTATTTGCTATGACGTTACTTATCCTGCCTTAAGTTGGTAGCCGAGGACACATCAAACTTTGGGGAAGTGAACGGTTATAAAAACTTCCTCAACCAGCCTTTACAAGCCCTCCTAATCACCTAAAATAACAGTATGGATTTTTTAACGTATAGCGACATTATTAAGAACTTGAGTATTGGCAAAAAACTGCCTGACTCTGTTTATATTCACAAAAGTGCAGTAGACAACTTACCAGAAACACTGGTTGCATTGATTTCTAGCACAGCTAAACAATTTGATATTTCAAATAACGATTGGAGTATCATCAAGCTTTATAAGAAAGATTACAAAATAACCTATCTAAATTACCCTGATTTTGATGATATTAGCTATCCCGCACTTAAATTCAGTCAAATAGTAAACTTAGATAAACAAACCACCCGAAAATCTAATTACTCTAAATCTGAAAATCCACCGATATTGCATCGAAAAGAAACCTTTGTAACTGATAATTACCCACTTATTTCGCTCTTTAAAGCAATTACTCAAGAAGGTGAAAAAATTGGCTTATATGAAAAAACCAGTCGCATTGGTTTTAAGAAGAACTGGGAAAAGCTGATTAAATCTAAAGGCTATTATTTAGATAATGAAGGTCGTCTTAAACCTTTAACAGAAAAACCAATCTCTAAGTCTCAAACAACTAACTTTACTAGAGCCGTAGAAAGACATAAGACCGCCATTAACCGCAATCAACTATCACAGCCAATGCAGGTATTAGCACGACATAACTATCTTAATGGCGAATACAGTGTGCTTGATTATGGTTGTGGCAAAGGTGATGATGTTCGTGAATTAGAAGCACATGGTATTAATGTAACAGGCTGGGATCCTGTACATCGACCTAATGTAAAATACACTCAGCATGATTTAGTTAATCTTGGTTTTGTCTTAAATGTGATTGAAGATCGTAAAGAAAGAACCCAGACATTGCTCAAAGCATGGAAATATTCGGGTAAAGCCATTGTGATTGCCGTTATGGTGGCGGGTGAAAGTGTTATTAGTCAGTTTAAACCTTACAAAGATGGCATTATTACGAGCCGTAATACTTTTCAGAAATACTACTCACAGGGGGAAATTCGCTACTATATTGAATCTACGCTCGATGAAAAAGCCATTGCTGTAGGACAAGGAATTTTTCTTGTTTTTAAAGATAAAATTGAAGAGCAAACCTTCCTTAGTGAGCGTCAACATATTAAGCGTAACTGGAAGCAAAAAACACAGCGACAATTAGCCCTTAAACCAAAAAAAATCCGCAAGGATGTTATTGATAAAAACAGTGAATTATTCAATGATTATTGGGAAACTACCTTAGAGCTTGGGCGACTTCCTGCTAATAATGAGTTTGAATTTTCAGAGCAAATTCGCCGACTATGTGGATCACATAATAAAGCCCATCAAGCCTTACTAAAACACTTTGGCGAAGATGTTTTTGAAGAATCTTGCACTAAACGCAAGGAAGATTTGCTCGTCTATTTTGCATTAAGCCTATTTGAACGTCGCAAACCTCAAAGTAAAATGCCTGAAAGCTTAAAGCGAGATATAAAAGCCTTTTTCCCTAGCTATTCACAAGCATTAGAGCAGTCAAAAGAACTACTCTTCTCCGTAGGCAATCCTATTACCATTGACAATGCCTGTAAAATTGCCCATGAACAGCTAGACTCTGGCTATATGGAAGAAGGACATAGTTTTACTTTCCACAGAAAATATTTAGGGGAATTACCTGCTGAACTGCGTATTTATACCGCCTGTGCAACACAGCTTTATGGGGATATTGATGAATTTGAACTAATTAAAGCCCATATTCGATCAGGCAAGGTCAGTTTGATGCGCTATGATAATTGGGAAAAGGATGAGCCATTATTGTTGGAGAGAGTAAAAATAAAACTTAGGGAATTGGATATTGATTTTTTTGATTATTCTGGGGAATTTGAGCCAGTAGCGCTTCTAAATAAAGTTAATTTCTAGATTAATACATTAACTTAGTAGGGTTAGGTGTATCTCCTTATACACAAGTATTGCCGTCTTTAAATATCAACAAATTACGGTGATGATAGTTTTTCCGTCTAAATTGGTAAGCCTTTAATTTTATAGCTTAATCTAAAATTTGAAAAAAACACTAAGAACTATAAGCTATTGATTTAAAAATTCTTTAGACTTATGCATAAGGAGATGGGATAGGGTGATTAAAATCCATTTAACAAAGTGATCCTGTTTTTATTCCTATAAAATACTATATTAATCAATATATTGAAAGAAGCAATTAAATTTTGAGAAAATATGGGTAAATTTAAAAGTAGCCTTTTTGTAGAGTAGAGTGATTAAGTTTTAACCTAAAAACAAATAAATGATTAAAAATCAACAGTGTAGAAAAAAGCAGATTGAAATATTTTTATTTTTAAGATGTTATTTTTAATAAGAAAAACCTCTGTACAAGACACTTTATTAAAGAGAAATATAAGTCATTGATTTTTAAGATGTGTAATTTTGTTTAGTAACATAAAATCAATGACTTAAAACAAAGTATCCTGTACAGAGAAGAAAAACTATTTTAATCACCCTAGAGATGGGGTAGGTGTTAGAGGCATTAAGTAACTAAAAGTTATTGCGTATTTCAAAAATGTAGAACTTGTTTCTATTATCACCTCTATTCCATCTGGTATTTACAATGAGTAAAAACTTTAACCTAGTTACTTAGGTCACACAGTCCACATTTTGTAAACCGTTGAGTTAGGTGTCATTTTTAATAGCTTCTCTAAGCTTTGTTTGATAGCCCTTTATTTTATGAACATCGCTAGGATTAATACTAACAAATCTTTGTTTCAGGGGATGTGCCCATAGTTTTCTCTTTTCGTTTATTTCACCTATCCAGCTAGTGGCTTTTGATTTTCCTTGTAGACTTGAAACCTCTTCCATTACTGATGAAAACAGCATCCAGTTTGCTTCAATTATTGCTTTTATATCTATTAATGTAAGATATGCCCATTTAGGTACATTATTATCTTCTCCTTCACTTTCTTGGGTTGAAGCACACTTTATACGAACAGTGCTTTTAACTCCTGTAGTCCACCATTTATCTCCATGCTCATCTTGAAGAATCTTAATCATCCAGTCAAATAGTTGTAACTCAATATCCTCAATGATATCTCCAATATTAGGAGGGCTAGATTCTAGTTTTACAACCCTGTCTAGCAAAACAAAATTAAAAGGAAAAACTTCAGAAGATAAATTTTCAAGAAAAGTATAGCTTGCTATGAAGTTATCAAAAATTTCATAGCAAGCTTTCTCCATTTCAGTTGTTATAGAGAGGCTTGATGAGGAGCTAGAAACTATTGTCCATTTTTTCGGCAAAATAAACTTTGTAGTGATTATCTCATGCAAAAGTGCTTCGCATGCTTTTCTAACTCTCTTTGCTTCACCATTAAAAGGTGCTTCATTATCATTAAAAGGCATTCGAGCAGCTACTACTAAGTACGGCGGAGGAATATGCCTTTCCCCTGCATTTTTTTCAGCGCACTGCTTGAAACTACTATTTATAGCGCGACCAAAATGACTTGATAGTCTTCCAGTAATTCCAGCATCATCAAATGTTTCTCCAATATATAAGATTTTCTTTTTTAATGAAGCAATTATATATAGCCAAGGTAATTTGTCAGTCACGCTAACTTCTTGGGTTAATGTGCCATTGAAATGGGCAATAGGAGCATATCTATGAGAGCTCATTTATCAGTCCTCCCTAACGCCGCCTTTTTTAAGGTTTTCAATTTCATCACTTAAGCTATCAGCGACATCTTCTCCAATAGCGCTTATCTTTTTTCTAAATATATCAAATACCTTATCTATAGTTTTCTGATTAAGATTAGGCCAAGGAGTTGTTCTAACTTCCATCTCAGCACGAGAAATAATTGCCAATAGTTGATACAATATTATTGCTGCTTCGGGATTCCCTTCAGATGCTTGTAAAGCATCACTAATCCAAGAATGTTGTTTATTCAAGACAGTCTCTGCCCTGCCTAATTCAACAGAAGGGTAAGGCACCCACATAGCATTTCCTTTTAACCCATTAGCAGGAATAATAGAATAATTTTTCTTTGCAAAACCATCTAGATCTTCTTTTTTTAAATTTTTGTCTTGTATAGATTCTAAGCTTTTCTTACTAATACTTTCCTGTTTCTTTTTTCTTTCTTTTTTATCATCTTCAGTGATTATGGTTGAGTTTGGATCATAGTCAAGATTTCCCACAGGTGTATTTGCAACACTTTGGTTAGCAATTGTTTCTTTTTCTTCTCCTCTCCATTCTTGGTAAATTTTGCCACGATGTTTCCAAGCATTAGTGCTTTTAGTTTGATAGCCTGAAATTAGATTTTTAAGATTACTTCTCGCAGTCTTAGGCAGCTTCATGTGACGTTTCTTTACATCTAGTGCAAGAATATCATCAGCCATTTCATCAAACATTAGACGTGCCCTAAAAGCCCATGTTTGTGTAGAAGAGGAAACCAACCCATGAAACCTTTCTGCCATAACAATAATTCTACGATTTCTATAAATATAGAAACCATGGCGTGCCTTCCTTGTAAAGGGATCTGTTTCCACTTGATATCTATTTCTAGCTTCTTGCTGTGCCTCTTTTCCATCTTCTATTTCAAATGTTGGAGGATGAACTAGGTTTGTTGCAGCAATAGTACAAGCTACACCGTCACCCAAATCTAATTCTGTATCTTCCATAAGTAAATTTGTTGTTTTTCCATCCCATTCTTCAATATTTGATAGTGATCCATTTTTAATTGCCTCATCCATAAACAAAGGATCAATAGGTTCTACTTTACTTTCATTAATATAAAGATTCACAGGGTTTTTCTTATCTTCTATTGCCATGTGGTAAACTTGACCACAGTAGCGTGTCAAATAATTCATAAATTTAATTGAAGTAGATTGCCCGTCATTTAAGGAATCTATAATTAAAATAGTGCCATTTTCAATATTTGTTGAATACCCATCCCAAAAATTTTGATATTCATCTTTAGCTTCTCCAATAGAGATTTGATATTCACCCGCTTCTTCTACATCTTGAAGTGATAAAATCGCACAGAGCGGTACTTCGCCTCCCTCTTTTTTGGATAATACAATTATTCTATCTCCTAGTGATAATCCTGCGGATTTAAGACCTAAGCCAAATTTTCCTAATGAGCCATTGTCATAACTTCGGTCACTACCAAGGGTAAATGCATTAATTAATGCAGCTTCGTCCATTCCTACACCATCATCTACAATTACATATTTAGAAATAAGCCCTGTTGTTTCACCATCTTCTAATAACTCTTCTATATACAAATGTACATTATTTGCATCAGCATCAAAACTGTTGTCTATTAAGTCACAAATAGCAACTTCAACATCATACCCAATACTTGCTACAGCATTTAATAGCTTTCCAGCATTTGCTGGAATATTTCTTTTTTCCATTATTAACTCCTTTGTACTACAGTAAGGAACGTGCACGGAATAACTTCCCAAAGTTCTAACGCAGAATTTTTATTTCAGATTAGATGAACTCATGAGGCGCATAGTTACTCTACACAACGAATGAGATCATCCAAGCTGGGATAAAAAGGCAAGTTAGAGATCGGGAAGTTGTTTCGTGCATGTTCCTAAGTAGGCTAATAGTCTTTATAAACTACAAATAACACAAGCCTGATCCTCAGGATCATCATCGTCGCTTTCATAACGAATTTTATCTTGCCATCTTACTATATTAGACTGTTTATTTTTTAAACATTTACTATCCGCTTCTTTCTCCCTTTCTTCGGCACGTTTAACAACTTGTTCTAAAGTACGTCCTTGCACCCATGTATAACCTTGCCCTGATTCTTGTTCTATTTTTACTGCTTTTTCAAATAGATCAGGGTGTCTGCGTTTTAGACCTAACCATTCATCTTGTCGTTGAAAGAAGCAAAAATAACAGCCTGAGCGACTACGCCATTCGTAGTAGTTTGGAATACCTACGCTATCTTCAAGCATTTGAAAAATATCATCACGAACAAGACCGTCTTCAATGAAGGGAAATACTGCTTGAATGGTGGGTTTATGGCTTATATAGCCTTCGCGGTTTTCATCTGCTCGAATACCAACATAAGTGACAACAGGGTCATCTTTTACAAAGGCCTCAAAGGGTTTTATCTTCATCATTAAGGTACACCAACGTTGACGAGGTGATGGAAGATAGTTGTTATGCATTGTTAAAAAATGTTCAAAGCCACGTTTTTGGGTTAAACGTTCTATTTTTTTTCCTAAATAGGCTTCTAATTTGTCAAGAAAATCATAAACTTCTTCTAGCTCTGCACCTGTATCTGTAAAAAAATATTCAACTTTTTCATGTATTTCTGGATAGTTATCACGAATATAAATAGCTAAGGCTGCACTGTCTTTACCTCCCGAAATACCAAGTACATGGCGTGTATTTTTTAGTTTTCCTGCTTCTTTTAGAGTAAGTTTAGCCATTGCTTGCCTTCTTTAAAGTGAGTGGAGACTTAGAGCCATTTTGCGAACTAGATTGATACTGATGTAAAAACTCATCAACAAGTTCGGCAAGTACCGCTAATTGTAATGCTTCACTTTCATTAGATAAGTGTTTTTTAAGTTTCTTTTTAATAATAGAAGCTGCTTTATGTGTGTTTTCATCAATGGCTACTGCGTGAACCCGCTCTTTATCGCCTTTTTTAATGGCTTTTAGCAAGATAACATCAAAGTCTTGATCGGTATTAATTGCCATTCGTTTTTGTTCAAGACTAAGTGTTTCAAGATCAAGTATTCGCTTTGAATAATCGCTTAACCGCATTTCTGCCCGACTTCTATCTATATCGGTCCATTTTTTACTGTCTTTTTTACCTAAAAACATTAATAAATTTGCAAACCACTTATCATCATTTTCTGCTGTTGAGGTAAGCCGCAAGAGGAAGGCTTTTAAACCATCAATATCAACAGTATAGTTTTCGAGACCTTTATACCTTCCCCGTAATTGTACTCTGAGTTCAGATAAATCACTCTTAGTCGATAATTGAAAGGCATTGATTAAAAGTGTTTTTTGTTTTTTTATTAAGTTTTCATAGGCATATTTTAAATCACGGATAGCTGATTTTAACGTGTCGGCATAGCCTTCTAAGTTTTGTTTACTAACTTTTTTATACCC
>DRMS01000404.1 GCA_011322515.1 Leucothrix mucor | reverse complement strand
TCCTCGTTCCCATCGCTCCAGCGTGGGAATGCATATCGAGTATTTTACGAAGTAAAAATTTCAAAGCTTATAGTGCAGGTAATTTGGATATTTTATACAAATACTTTGGCGACTGAAAGGGATGGATAGGGAGATTACACAATTATGATAAAATATGACAAAGGTTTATCTATTATTATTTCATGCTTTTATTGGTTAAAAAACATCCAATTGTGTAACATCAGCTGATGACTAAAAAGCTGAAGTTTTCATTCCTTGCGAGCACAAAAAAGCCCTGACTATCAGGGCTTTTTCTAAGTACGTTTAAAACTACATCAATTACGCTGTAGCTTCTTCTACGATACTAACAAATTTACGATTCTTAGGTCCTTTTACTTCAAAAAGAACTTTGCCAGCCGCTTTAGCAAATAAAGTGTGATCTTTGCCAATACCTACATTAGTTCCTGCGTGGAACTGTGTGCCACGTTGGCGAACTAGAATATTGCCTGCTAAAACTGTTTGACCGCCGTAACGCTTAACGCCTAAACGTTTTGATACTGAATCGCGTCCGTTACGAGTACTACCTGCCGCTTTTTTATGAGCCATGAGTTAGATCCTCTAAAATATATGGTTTTAATTAAGCAGAAATCTTTTTAATTTCAACTTGAGTAACATACTGGCGATGTCCAGTACGTTTTTGATAGTGCTTGCGACGGCGGAATTTAATAATTTCAACCTTTTTAGCACGCTCTTGCGCGCGAACTAACGCTGTAATTTTTCCACCTTCAATATAAGGCGCTCCAACTTGAACGTCATCACCGCCGCCAATCATAAGGACATTGTCAAAATCAACACTTGCTCCTTCTTCGGCATCCAGTTTTTCTATTCTAATGACGTCGCCTTCTGCAACGCGGTATTGTTTTCCACCAGTGGTGAAGATAGCATACATATTTTAAACTCCTAATGCGCCAGTGGCTAGGAATCCTAAAAATACCGTAGCCTCTAAATGTGATAAAGCTCTATGCGAAAGGCGCGCGATTCTACCTATTTTTTTTGGACTAAGCAAGTCTCGTGATTTATTTAATCCACTATCTGTACACGAAGAGTGTCCAAAACATCCTTAAATGCGTATTTAATCAGCAGGTGGTAATTGTCTTATAAATATTAAGCTCTTGACAGTCTGCAAGCAACTACCTAGCATTCGTCGCACTTTGAGAATCAAGAGCAATTTGCTCTTTGTTAACCCAAAACAACAACCAATCTGCTAAAGTCAACCACTATGATCTTAACCGATTGATGGAATTATAATTTATGACCCATGTAGTGAACACTATGGATTCAGTAGGTAAAATGGATTTTAAAATCATTCAGAAACTCATTTCTGAGGATATGCAAAATGTTAATAACCTGATTCAGAAGCGCCTACACTCTGAGATTGTCTTGGTTAATCAATTAAGTCACTATATTATCGCAAGTGGTGGCAAGCGTTTGCGTCCGATGTTATCACTATTAGCTGCACGGGCGTGTGGTTATGAGGGCGAAAAGCATATCAATATTGCTGCTATTGTTGAGTTTATCCATACTGCCACCTTACTGCATGATGATGTGGTTGATGAGTCGGATATGCGTAGAGGAAAAGATACTGCGAATAATATTTGGGGCAATCAAGCGGCTGTTTTAGTTGGAGACTTTCTTTATTCGCGCTCATTTGAAATGATGGTGGATGTGGGTGAAATGCGAGTAATGGAAGTTCTTGCGTCAACGACAAATGTTATTGCTGAGGGTGAGGTGTTGCAGCTACTTAATTGTAATGACCCTGACACAGACGAGGCACGTTATCTTGACGTTATTTACTCAAAAACCGCAAAACTATTTGAAGCGGCTTGTCAGTTAGGGGCGATTCTGGCTGGATTGTCTGAGGAGGATGAAAAAGCTGTTGCACAATATGGCATCCATTTAGGTACGGCTTTTCAGCTTGTTGATGATATTTTAGATTACAGCGCATCTGCTAGTGAAATGGGTAAAAATGTTGGTGATGATCTAGCCGAGGGTAAACCAACCTTGCCTTTGATTGTTGCTTTAGAGCGCAGTAGTGGTGATGATGCGAGCTTAATTCGCAAGGCAATTGAGGAGGGTGGTTTAGATCAAATTGATGAAATCATGGCGATCATTAAGAAAACGAGCGCACTAGACTATTCAGCTAATATTGCTAAAAACGAAGTACTAAAGGCAACTGCTTGTTTACAGTGCTTACCTAAAACACCTTATAAGGATGCCTTGGAGTCATTAGCTTGGTTTTCTGTTAGCCGTACGCATTAAGTTTTTAGTATTGGAATGCGCTATAATATTACGCAACTTAATTGAAGCGCACTGTTGTGGTGCGATCAACTCAAAGATGATAATCTTATTTGATGCGGTAGTGTGTAAAATTAAAAAAAAGTATTATCTTTCTGATTAAAACATCAAAGCAAAGAAAAAACCTTGTATATGCAACTAACAGAATGAAATTTAATCAAAATTTCGCGGTTATTAGGTTGTCAGAAAAGATCGGCTTATACACTCACTATTGCCATTTTTTTATGGATGATATATATACTGGCATGTTTTTTGCTGTTTTAGAATAATGAGCTAAGGAAGAAGTTCAAAGCAACAAATCTACCCCATCTTACTTGCTTTTTTGTTCCTGCTTGAATCATCTCAATTGTTGCGTAGTCCTGTGCTATGCGCCTTTTAAGATAATCCAATCAGAAGCAAAATTTCTGCGCAAGTAGGGGGGTAGATTTATTTTTTTAAAACTTCCTTACCTTATTCTCCCAAACAATTTAATAGTTATTTTTCAATACCAAAGGAAAGAAAAAATGAGTGGAAATGAGTCTCGCCTACAAGCGATTTATCAAATCACAAACCGTGAAGATACCCCAACTGAAATGCCTAAGAAGTTAAAAAAAATCTGGGCAGCGGATGTATTTAACCTTGCTAAAATGGAAGAGCTACTTTCCAAAAAAGCATTCAAAGGCATGAAAAAAACAATAGCAACAGGCGAGGCACTTGACCCTGCGGTTGCTGATGTGGTCGCAGCTGCAATGAAAGATTGGGCAATGGCTAAAGGTGCTAAGTTCTTCTCGCATATTTTCTATCCAATGACGAATGCTACCGCTGAAAAACATGATGGTTTTATCGTAACCAATCCAGAAGGTCAGGCAATTACTGAATTTACGGGTGGTTTATTGATAAAAGGCGAGCCAGATGGATCATCATTTCCAAATGGCAGTATTCGTGTAACCAATGCGGCGCGCGGTCATACCGCATGGGATCCAACTAGCCCTGCTTATATTATGCAGTCGGCAAATGGTCCTACCTTAATGATACCTAGTGTGTTCTTGTCTTGGACAGGCGAGTCACTGGATAAGAAAATTCCTTTATTACGCTCAAATTCCGCGATGAATGATGCAGCACAAAAAGTGCTTAAGCTAATGGGTGAAACAGAGATTACAACGCTAAATTCGAGTTGTGGTGCGGAACAGGAATACTTCCTTGTTGATGCTAACTTTGCTGCGGCGCGTCCTGATTTATTATTGGCTGGGCGTACTTTATTTGGCGCACCTGCGGCAAAAGGACAGGAATTTGATGATCATTACTTCGGTGCGATTCCTCCTCGCGTGCAAGTCTTTATGCAAGACTTTGAAAACACTTTATACAAATTAGGTATTCCTGCAAAAACACACCACAATGAAGTTGCTCCTGGGCAGTTTGAAATTGCGCCTTATTATGAAGCAGCGAATGTAGCCGCTGATCATCAGCAATTGCTAATGACCGTTATTAAAAATACAGCAAAAAAACATGGCTTTATCTGCTTAATGCATGAAAAACCTTTTGCTGGTATTAATGGTTCGGGTAAGCACGTCAACTGGTCTGTAGGTAACTCAACACAAGGTAATTTGCTAGATCCTGGTGAGACACCGCATGATAACCTTAATTTCTTATTATTCTGTGGCGCGGTTATTCGCGGTGTACATAAATACGGCCCATTACTCCGTGCCGTTATTGCGTCTGCGGGTAATGATCATCGCTTAGGTGCTAATGAAGCGCCTCCTGCTATTTTATCGGTGTATCTTGGTGATCAATTAGAGAAAATTTTCCACGATATTCAAGATGGCAAACTAAACGCCTCTGAAGGTGGTGGCATTATGGATCTTGGTCTTTCGCAGATTCTTAATTTTGCCAAAGATCCTGGTGATCGTAACCGTACTTCTCCGTTTGCCTTTACAGGTAACCGTTTTGAGTTCCGCGCAGTAGGTTCTGAGCAATCTGTTGCAGGTCCATTAATTGCAATGAACACTATGCTTGCCGATTCATTGGAGTGGATTGCAACAGAGCTTGAAGTAGCCTTAGAAAATGGCACTCAAGAAGAAGCGGTTATTGCTGTATTGCAGAAGCTAATGCAAGAGCACGGTAACGCAGTATTCGGTGGTGATGGATACTCAGAAGAATGGCATAAAGAAGCCGTTGAAGAGCGTGGATTAAAGAATATTCCAACGACAGCGGATGCACTTCCTGCATTCAATGAAGACTATATTAAAGACCTCTTCTCAAGCACAGGCGTATTAAGTAACACAGAATTAGCGAGTCGTTATGAAGTCTATTCTGAGCAATATATTCTTTCAATTGAGTTAGAAGCAAAGCTAGTGATTGATATGGCTAAAACATCGATCTACCCAGCGGCTACACGCTATCTTGGTGATTTATCGTCTTCCATTATGGTGGCTAAAGATGCAGGTGTTGATTTAAGTACGGCAACGGTAGAGAAAGTTGGCGAATTAATATCTGCCATGATGGACTCTGTTGATGCGCTAAGCGGTGCTTTAGCACAACATGATTTTGACTCTACTGATGCGCATATGCAACATTGTGCTAGCACTATTCTTGGATTCATGAATGATGTGCGTACCGCTGCTGATGGACTAGAGATTGAAGTTCCTGATGATATGTGGCCACTTCCTAAGTATCAGGAAATGCTGTTTATTAAATAATTTTAGATCATTATAATGGCTGTCGGTAGAGATATTGATAGCCCAGAAAGTAAGAAGGTCGCTCAATGAGCGACCTTTTTTATGCCGTATTATTTTTAACGGTGACTTTTAATGACCGTTGTTATGACATCATTTTTTTCTCTATGAACAATTTTTACAGGCATATAATCCAGTTTTTTAGCCAACCAAAACATTGTTGAACGTTTGTTTCCCGCCCGTACTACTTTAACTTTAGTTGTCATAAAGTCACCCGCAGGGGTGGTTAATCTCTCCTGTCCTTGACGCGCAAAAATATACTGCTTAAGTTCGCCACGCTCCATGACATTATATGTCAATCTTGGTTTATTACTTATCATATCATTTGCTAATGCCAACTCCAGTGAGGCTCTATCCACAGTGCCTGTCGGTAGTTTTAAATTGAATTTTTTATCTTTATAAGCACCTTGCGCCATATTTCTAATAAAGCGTGTGTTTTCTACTCGTGAGCTGTTTCGTGTTGATTGTAAAAAATAGTATTTTAATGGCTTTATATGGTTGCCATTAAAGGATCCATCTACCTTTTCTATAATTTTTGCTTTGGTAATTAATGCAGCAAAACCCTTAGCTTGAGTATTTTTATAATAGTGAAACTGATTGCCTGAATAACTTAAGGATAAGTTCATGTCGCCCAGATTCATAGACCCTTTATAGACACTATAATTTGCATCTAGCGCTTTAGGCATTGCATAAACCGATGATCCTAAAAGCAATGCTACGGTTCCAACGGTTAAAGCGAATTTTTTAAATACATTCATTTGTTAATTCTCCCTAGAGATATTGATTGGCATTATTTTTGCGGATTCAAGATGTATAATATTGACACATTGATGTACTAGTGACCTAAAGATATGTTAGGAAGTTCACTATTAAAAGATTGAAGGAGGTGGGCTCTTTTTTCTACCATGATGAATATATTACTAAATAGCCCTTGAATTATGCGCCTCAGTTGCAATAATCGGAGTAAATACTGGTTTATTTATTAGCTAGACAAACATACAAGGAGAAAACAGCAGTGAGTATAGTGCATTTAAGTGATAGTTCTTTTGAAGAAGAGGTTATTAACAATAGTCTACCCGTTTTAGTTGATTATTGGGCAGAGTGGTGTGGTCCTTGTAAGGCAATTGGTCCTATTTTAGAAGATATTTCTAGTGAGTATGGCGATAAAGTGGTTATTGCTAAGCTTAATATTGATGATAACAAAGAAGTACCTGCTAAATATGGCATTCGTGGCATTCCAACCTTAATGCTATTTAAAAACGGTGAAGTTGAAGCAACAAAAGTTGGTATGCTAAATAAAACACAACTTAGCGCTTTTATCGATCAAAATATTTAATACGAGATATCGCGTATTTTTAAAAACATTAATTAAATTAGCAAGTTATAAATAGAAGTGAAACGCTCTAATCTTGCTAACTAGTTGAAATTAAAATATTTTTTAAAATAGAGAACGGCGGTATCAAAATAATAGGTACTATCCCCTCCTAACAGGCAATGTAGTTTGCTTGTTAGCTACCTATAAAAATACTATAGTCTGGTTCTTCATCTGCTGGACTAATGCAAAACAGCATGCTATCGTTAGGTCAAATCACAGACCTAAACCGTTCAAGATGAACGCATTCAACTCGTCATTTCTGGCGATGAATTATCTAAATACACCATAGTATAAAAATCCTCTCTTTGGATTATGTCTATTGTATACAAAACTATAGCGCCCTACTCAATGAACCTTACTGAATTAAAGAATAAAAAACCCTCTGAAATATTAGAAATTGCTAAAACCTCTGGCGTAAAAGGAATGTCTCGTGCCCGTAAACAAGACGTCATCTTTGCCATCCTCAAAGCGTTAGCAAAAAAAGGGGAAGATATATACGGTGATGGCACATTAGAAATCCTTCAGGATGGTTTTGGATTTTTACGTTCTGCAGATAGTAACTATGTTGCAGGAGCCGATGATATTTATGTCTCCCCTAGTCAAATACGACGCTTTGGTTTGCGCACAGGCGATACTATCGCAGGAAAAATACGCACACCACGGGACAACGAACGCTATTTTGCCTTATTGAAAGTTGACTCTATTAATATGGAAGCGCCTGAGAATGCGCGTAATAAAATTCTATTTGAAAACCTAACACCATTACATCCTGATGAGCGTATGCGTTTAGAGCGTGGCAATGGTAGTACCGAAGATATTACAGCACGTATTATTGATATTGTTGCGCCCATAGGCAAAGGACAACGTGGTTTAATTATCGCCCCTCCAAAGGCGGGTAAAACGATGATGTTGCAAAATATTGCGCAAAGCATCGCAACTAATCATCCAGATTCTTATCTGATCGTTTTATTAATTGATGAGCGTCCAGAAGAAGTTACCGAAATGTCACGCATGGTACAAGGCGAAGTCGTCTCCTCAACCTTTGATGAGCCTGCAACCCGCCACGTACAAGTTGCCGAAATGGTGATAGAAAAAGCCAAACGCTTAGTTGAACATAAACAAGACGTTATTATCCTACTTGATTCTATTACCCGTTTAGCACGTGCTTACAATATGGTCGTACCCTCCTCAGGCAAGGTGCTAACAGGTGGTGTTGATGCCAATGCATTGCATCGTCCAAAACGTTTCTTTGGTGCAGCACGTAATATTGAAGAAGGAGGTAGTTTAACCATTCTAGCAACCGCATTGATTGATACAGGCTCTAAAATGGATGAAGTGATCTACGAAGAGTTCAAAGGAACAGGTAACTCTGAGGTTCACCTAGATCGTCGTATTGCTGAAAAACGTGTTTTCCCTGCCATTAATATTAATCGTTCAGGTACGCGTCGTGAAGACTTATTAGTTGATGATGAAGAACTTCAAGCCTTGTGGGTATTACGTAAATTCTTGCATCCTATGGATGAAGTGGAAGCAATGGAGTTCTTATTTGAACGTTTCCAAGCGACTAAAACCAATGATGATTTTTTCAATTCAATGAAAGGTTAAGAGACTGATAAGCAAGAAGAACCATTCTGCACTATCGTCATCACAAGGAAGTGGCAATAAGTATTAGAAAAAAGGTCTTTCTCACCGCAACCTTTTTTCTAATACTCGGCACCTCCTTACGCATTCTTATATCCCAATAAATTCAATCTTTAAAATGAATTTTTTCTCACGTTAATCTACGCCTTAACTAGCTATTGTCACATTAGTCTTTATGATCTCCCACTTAGCAATCCCAGCTTAAATTGGTAACTTCCCAAAGTTAAAATTTGTCTATTGGTTGCTTCCAGCATTTAAGGGTAGAATCAACCACTAAAATTTTAATGGAGAAAACCAATGCCTGAATACCGCTCTCGTACCACAACTCATGGACGCAATATGGCTGGCGCACGCGCATTATGGCGTGCAACTGGAATGAAAGATGGGGATTTTGATAAGCCCATTATTGCTATTGCCAACTCCTTCACCCAATTTGTGCCAGGTCATGTGCATTTAAAAGACATGGGGCAATTAGTAGCGCGTGAGATTGAAAAAGCAGGGGGTATTGCTAAAGAGTTCAATACAATAGCCGTTGATGATGGGATCGCTATGGGGCATAGCGGCATGTTATACAGCCTGCCATCCCGTGAAATTATCTCTGACTCTGTAGAATATATGGTGAATGCACATTGTGCTGATGCACTAGTATGCATCTCCAACTGTGACAAAATCACCCCTGGCATGTTAAATGCTGCATTACGCCTCAATATCCCTGTGATTTTTGTTTCAGGTGGACCAATGGAGTCAGGTAAAAGCGTTATTGGTGGTCAGGTCGTGCATTTGGATTTAGTTGACGCGATGGTTTCTGCCGCTGATGATAGCGTATCAGATGAAAATGTTACTACTATGGAGCGATCTGCTTGCCCTACCTGTGGTTCTTGCTCTGGTATGTTTACTGCTAATTCTATGAATTGCCTCACTGAAGCACTAGGGTTAGCACTGCCAGGAAATGGCTCTTTACTGGCAACGCATGCCGATCGTGAAGAATTATTCTTACGCGCAGGGCGTGAAATTGTTGCACTCACAAAACGCTATTATGAACAAGATGACGAATCCGCATTGCCACGCAATATCGCCACCTTTGAAGCCTTTGAAAATGCTATGTGTCTTGATATTACTATGGGTGGGTCAACTAATACGGTCTTACATTTATTAGCTGCAGCACACGAGGCTGAGGTTGATTTTACTATGGATGATATGGATCGCCTGTCACGCATTATTCCTAACCTAAGCAAAGTCGCTCCTGCAACCCAGTTATTCCATATGGAAGATGTACATCGTGCAGGCGGTATTATGCGCCTATTAGGTGAACTTGAGCGAGGAGGATTAATTAATACCGAGTGTAAAACCGTACATTCTGCAACGATGGGTGAAGCAATTGAAAAGTGGGATATTCGCCGCACTCAAGATGAAGCCGTTCACACCTACTTTAAAGCGGGGCCAGGTAATGTCCCCACACAGACCGCCTTTAGCCAGAATAAACGCTGGGAAACACTGGATATGGATGTAGAAAAAGGCTGTATCCGTGATCTTGAGCACGCCTATTCAACAGAAGGCGGGCTGGCCGTTCTGTATGGGAATATTGCCGTGGAGGGTTGTATTGTAAAAACCGCAGGAGTGGATGAAGACAACTATACCTTTACAGGTAGGGCGCGTATTTTTGAATCACAAGATGATGCCGTCAGGGCTATTTTAGCCGATGAAATCGTTGCAGGCGATGTGGTAATTATTCGCTACGAAGGGCCGCGTGGTGGTCCAGGAATGCAGGAAATGCTCTACCCAACCAGTTATTTAAAATCCAAAGGACTTGGTAAAGACTGTGCTCTTATTACCGATGGACGTTTTTCAGGTGGAACCTCAGGATTATCCATCGGGCATGCCTCACCTGAAGCCGCAGAAGGTGGGGCAATTGGCTTAGTAGAGGAGGGCGACACCATTGATATTGATATTCCACAACGCAAAATGGAATTACGTGTGAGTGATGAAGAACTAGCGCAACGTCGTAAGGCGATGGAAGCGAAAGGGGCAGATGCGTGGAAGCCTGTTAATCGCGATCGTCAAGTATCGCAAGCATTACGTGCTTATGCAGCACTGGCGACTTCTGCTTCACGTGGTGCGGTTAGGGATGTGTCGCAGTTGGAAAAGTAACTAGAAAAAGCTAAAGCTTTCATTCCTTAGGAGTTGAAAGTTTTAGCTTTTCAGCCCGATATACCAGCAATATAATCACTGAATTCCCATTGTTAGGTATACACAGTGACATCCTACGATATTTAGGAAGTTCCAAGCAATGATTTTACCCATCTTACTTGTCCTTTTGCTCCTGCTTGAATCATCTCAATCGTTGCGTAGAGCAACTATGCGCCTCTTGAGATGCTCCAATCAGGAACAAAAAATCAGCGCAATAGAGGTAAATTCATTACTTGGAACTTCCTTATTACTTTAAGATGCTATAGTTTTTCACATAAATAATTGCACCCTTCGACTCCGCTCAGGGTACAGCTCCCTGAGCGGAGTCGAAGGGTGCAAAAATTTAATAAATGAATGTCTATAGGGTTGTTTAATGCTCAATAACTCTATCCCCAATCTGTATATTCCCCATTGAGTTATGAATCACATTCTGTCCAAAATTAACCTTATTCCCCTGTTTTCGATAGCGCATTAAAGTTTGTAAAGGCTCTGCACCCTTACGTTCTCCTGTTGCAGGGTCAACGGTGGTTAAGATGCAACGAGAGCAAGGTTTAACACCGCGCATGGTAGTATTGCCTATTGAAAATTTAGCCAAGTCATCTTCTGCAAATGCTTCGCAACCTTCTATTACAATATTAGGACGAAAACGTTTCATACTAACAGGTTGGTCTAAGCGTTGATTGAGATCATCAAGTGATGCAGTTGAGATGAGCAAAATAGGAAAACCATCAGCAAAACCTGTGTGGTCGCCTTGTTTTGAAAATTCTAGGTCACACTGTCTGATCTCGTCATCGGGGATATAAACTAAGTGGCAAGGTGTCTTAAGTGCTGTAGACAACCATTTATCTGCTTGCTCATCAACGCGCTGTGCGATGACGTTATCTTTCCAGATAGTCACTTGCATCGTTTGTTGCGCCTTTGCTGTTGCAACCAGTAGGTCAGATTGATTAGGGTGGGTGAGAACCAGTTGCTGATCAATAAATTTTGGCTGAATGAGTGCCATCTTGGGGAATTTACGCTGGCTTAAAAAGTCTCCCTCAGGGGAAACTAGCATCCAGCGTCTATCATACCTTAGACCCATTGCATCAAGTGCTGAGCTGTTAATGGCAATCCCTGCTAACGATTTAACAGGGTAGATGTAAAGTGCGCTAACGGTTATTGTCATCGGAATTAGTCGCGGTAAACAATAAAACTTTTTCTTATATTGTGATTGCGTGGAAAGCGGCGTTTTACTTTATCTTTAATCGCTTTTGCTTCTGCGCGATGTTCATAAGGCCCTAAGCGCACTTGATACATCGTGCTACCACGGACTTGTGATGAAACAACAAAGGAGGAATAGCCTGCATCAGCAAATTTTTGCATCACATCCTTGGCATCATCAAGATAATGACTTGCGGTAATTTGTACGCCATAACCAGAATAGTCATCGCTAAAGGGGTTTATCGTTTGGTTTATAGAGGTTGCGGCACTTGATATAGAGGTTGGCATAGAAATAATGCCGCGTGATTTAAGATAAGCTAGACCAAGAAGAGCAATAGCGGCAATCAGGAGACCAATAACGAGGTTAGAGGCTCCTTTTTGATAGTGTTTTAAAGAGAGATTGGGGGTTTTAGTTAGCATAAGGCATCCTTCCTGTGGTTTATCGACTGAAATATCAACATTGCATTCCTGAATAATGATAATAGTACAGCTTGAGGTTTTACGTCCACTACTACTGCTATTAGATTGAAAAATAATCTAATAGTTTCATAAATTCTAAATCCGTAAGGTGATTGCGGCATGAGTTATAAGCTATTTGCGTGTTTATTTTCTTGAGGTAGCCTTAATCTAAAGCTATTGGTGAAGCTAATATTTTTTAAACGGGGTTAACTCAATAGCTTACACTTATCCATCTACCGTTTATATTTTTAGAAAGCATTGATTTATAGGTGTTTTTTTATTTTTCTAGATAGCTTGTTAACCACTCCCTGATGTAAGCGCATAAAACCTGCACATTGCTGTTTGAAATCATTTCTCTGCGTAGAAGATAAGTTGAGTATTTTTATGATGCGTTGCTGAATATGATTCGTATCTTGCTCAATCCAAGCAACCTGTGCATCACAAAGTAGCGGGTAAACATCAGTAAAATTAAAAATGTGACACCCACTGATAACAGGAATTCCAAGTGCTGTTGCTTCTAGCGGATTATGTCCCCCTGTTTCGACCAGACTGCCACCAATAAAGGCAATATCCGCAGCCGCATACCAAAGTAGCATTTCCCCCATGCTATCGCCTAAAATAATATCTGTATCAGGCTGAAATAGGGCGTGGTCACTGCGTTTTTGTGTTTGATAGTTTGACGTTGATATAAGCTGATAAACATCATCAAAGCGTTCAGGGTGGCGCGGTACGATGATTAATAATAGCGTAGGAAAGCTTTGTTTTAAGTGTTTGAAGATTGTTAATATTATTTCATCTTCACCCGCATGAGTACTGGCTGTAATCCATACAGGGCGTTCTTTTCCCCATTGGGTTTTTAGTAATTTTCCTTGTTTTAATACCTCGCTATTTACCGCAATATCAAATTTAATATTGCCTGTTAGCTCCAGTTTTTCAGTAGGAGCACCTAAAGAGAAAAAGTGCTGTCTATCTTCCTCGCTTCTAACCGCAATTAACGTAGCATAAGAAAGCGTCTCGCTGACAAGTTGTTTTAGGCGTAAATACTGGCGGGTTGATTTTTTTGATAAGCGCGCATTGACTAGTAGCAAAGGGATGTTTTTCCGTGCGCAAATCGCATAAAGATTTGGCCAAATTTCTGTTTCGACAATAATTAATAGTTGCGGATTGATGTGCTTTATAAAGCGTTGTATTGAATGTGGCAAATCATAGGGAAAATAGGTGTTCAGCACCCTATCAGAAAATAGTTTTTTTACCGTTGCGGAGCCAGTAGGAGTCGTTGAGCTAATTAACAATGAATAGTCGGGATAATCTTGTAATAAGCGATTAATAAGGGGTTTGGCGGCGATGGTTTCACCCACGGAAACGGCGTGTAGCCAGATAATTTTTTTATCTTTTGATCTACTGTTAACCCAGCCTAAGCGCTCAGCCATGCGTAAACGATAGCCTTTGTTTTTTCGACTTTTTATAAGCAAGCGCAGGAGAATAAGGGGGAGTAGGCAATACAATGCAACAGAATAGAGTAAACGAGGTAGTGACATAGATTATTTATATGATGATAATAGAAATAGATTATAGATATTTAAAATGTTAT
>DRMS01000403.1 GCA_011322515.1 Leucothrix mucor | reverse complement strand
ATTTTTGAATCTAGCAGCATAGTAGTGACCAGAATAAGGTGTATTGTAAATTGTATTTAAATGGTGCCATTTTACTTTTAATTCTCCAGAGTCAATAAATAAATTATCTTGCAGATTTTTAGCCTCAAGCATTAAATGATGACTAACAAAGGAATCTGGTATATTTCTTGAAGAGAGATTGGCAACAATCAATAAGATCGTTAAAATGATAGCCAGCACAATGGCTAAACTAATTTGTAATTGATGCTCTAAGGATCGCATCGAAAAATATAGCCTTGTCTACGTTTTGTGATAATTCGACTTTTACCAATGATTTTGCGTAAATGACGGACATAGACCTCAATAACATTGCTATCTTTATCAAAATCTTGCTCGTACACATGCTCAGTTAAACGTGTTTTGGTCAGAATTTTATCGGGATGGCGCATAAAATAACGCAATAAGCGAAACTCTGTACCCGTTAAATCAATGGGCTGATTTGAGTTGATGCTAATCTGTTGGCGCTCCTCATTAAGCACTAAGTCATTTATCTTGATAAGCGAGTCATTGCCTTGTTGATTTCTGCGAATCAATGCTAATATGCGAACTAGTAGCTCTTCTACATGAAAAGGCTTGCCCAGATAATCATCAGCACCTGCTTTAAAACCATCCACCCGCTCATGCCATGTATCTCTAGCGGTTAATACAATAACAGGTACATTATTATTTTGTTGTCGCCAGTTTTTAAGTACATCGATACCAGAACGTTGTGGCAAACCTAGATCAAGAATAATAATATCATAAGGCTCTTCATTCCCCATAAACTCAGCATCAATACCATTATTCGCTATATCGACGGCATAGCCTTGTTTTTTTAGCTCAAGGCGTAAACTTTGGCTAAGTTCGGTATCATCTTCTACTAATAAAAGTCTCATACGGCACTTTCCTAAGGAATAATGGGGTGTTTGCTATTGTTCTAGAGTAGCCTTAATCTTAATCAAAAAAAATGAAATGAAACTGAAAAAGTATAAAGAAAAACACAATCGCTTAAGAGTTTTCAGTTTTATTTAAGGTTTGCTCTTTATTATAAGGAACGTGCACGAAACAACTTCCCGATCTCTAACTTGCCTTTTTATCCCAGCTTCGATGACCTCATTCGTTGCGTAGAGTGACTATGCGCCTCATGAGTTCATCTAATCTGAAATAAAAATTCTGCGTTAGAACTTCGGGAAGTTATTCCATGCACGCTCCTAAGTTTTATTGTTTTTTTAAAACATTAAAACACCTTAAATATAACAGAGAAAAAAATGAAAAAAATAACAGCAATCAGTACATTGGGTTTAGCTTTATTCATCAGTATTAGTGCTTATGGTGGTGGCTATGATAGAGGGCAAGGACAAGGACAAGGGCAAAGACAAGGGCAAGGACAAGGGCAAGGACATTGGAAAGGTCAAGGGCACGGGAAAGGTAGCGGTGGAGGGGCAAATATCCAATATTTGAAGTCAAACCATGGCAGCTATACGCAGCTTAATAATGAAAAAACACCAGCTCCAGTAAAAGATGAAAATGCGCTTACAATACAATGGATAGTGTCTGGAAAAACAGAAGAAAACGCTACTAAGCTTTATAGTCATATTAACTTCATGACTAATAAGCTAAAAGAAGGAAAAACGCCACGAGCTTGGGATAAATTGTTTTTGTTAGAAGCCTATATGAAAACATCTCACCGCTATACAACCGACCTAAGCATACAAGGTGCAACGAATGTATTAATCACTAAAACAGCCACAGATCGCTGTGCTTACAAAGTTATATCCGCTCATAGTGATGCGGTTAGTGGAGACTTTTTTGCACGAGGAGTTCTTAATGTAGATCACTCTTCAATTGCAGAAAGCATTATTAATAGCAGTGACTGTGCTTCTTCTAAAGTGGAGCTAGAAGAATACGTGAAAAATAATCAGAAAGGAAAAGGAAAAGGAAAAGGGCATTAAATAATTAAACCCGTTGTTAAGGAACGAGCACGGAATAACCTCCCGAAGTTCTAACGCAGAATTTTTATTTCAGATTAGATGAACTCATGAGGCGCATAGTCACTCTACGCAACGAATGAGGTCATCGAAGCTGGGATAAAAAAGCAAGTTAGAGATTGGGAAGTTTTTTCGTGCTCATTCCTAAGCTGGCTACCAATTTAACATGGGACAGTTCATGTTTCTGCTATTCACCCGCACCCTTCGACAAGCTCAGAAAGCGGTGTCCTGAGTCTACCGAAGGGCTAGTTCCCTGAGCTTGTCGAAGGGTGCGGGTTATTTGCCATGACGTTACTTGTCCCGCCTTAAGTTGGTAGCCTACCCATCTTACCTACCCTTTTGCCCCTGCTTGAATCATCTCAATCATTACGAAGAGCCGCTATGCGCCTCTTGAGATACTTCAATCAGGAACAAAAAATCAATACAATATATAGACATTCATTTATTAAATTTCCGCACCCTTCGACTCCGCTCAGGGAGCTGTACCTGAGCGGAGTCGAAGGGTGCAATTATTTATGTGAAAAACTATAGGTAAATTCATTACTTGAAACTTTCTAAATATTAAAATACGGCATCCTTCATTCCCCAGTTAACACTTTATGAATAAAAAGTGCCTCCATAGCACAATAATACTCTGAT
>DRMS01000402.1 GCA_011322515.1 Leucothrix mucor | reverse complement strand
GAAATGGCAGAAATGCTAATGCCTGATTATATTGATCGTGATTACAGTGCAGAAACTATGAAAGCGCTCTTAGAAGCACCCCAAGCCGATAGTTTTATTGATCAAGTGCTACGTGCAGACACCACCATGCTTATTGTTGATGATCCTGTCAAGCGAGTGGATAATATGACGATGGCATGGGGCTTAGAGGCACGAGTTCCCTTTTTGGATCATGAATTAGTCGAGCTTGCGGCAAAAATGCCCCCTGAAATGAAGCTACGTGATAATGGCAAATATGTATTGAAGCAAATTTCACGCGGATTAATCCCTGATAGTGTTATAGATCGTAAAAAAGGCTATTTCCCAGTACCTGCATTAAAGTTTGTACGTGGTGAGTTTTTAGATTTTATGCGTGATATTGTCAACTCACAAGCCTGTCGGGAGCGGGGTCTTTACCAGCGTGCTTATGTGGATAAATTACTGCAAAAACCAGAGAATTATTTAACCCGTATTCAAGGTAGTAAGCTATGGCAATTGGCGTTATTAGAATATTGGTTGCAGATGAATAAGATTTGAAAAGCATAATATACCAAGAGTTGGTATGCTCAAAACGCATCATTTGTGCAATAACGCCGTTTTGTTAGGAAAAATAAATTGGTCTACCAATTTAAGCTGGGACAGTTCATGTTTCTGCTATT
Source organism: Leucothrix mucor (assembly GCA_011322515.1). Classification (GTDB taxonomy): domain Bacteria; phylum Pseudomonadota; class Gammaproteobacteria; order Thiotrichales; family Thiotrichaceae; genus JAGLBW01. The sequence continues at coordinate 2,009 of DRMS01000402.1, read as the reverse complement.
CACTCTCACCCTTCGACAAGCTCAGGAAGCTAGCTCCCTGAGCTTGTCGAAGGATGCGGGTTATTTGCCATGACGTTACTTGTCCTGCCTTAAGTTGGTAGCCATAAATTGCAGGTTAAAGAAAATGATAAACAAGGACAAAGATTGGAAAAAGGAATATGAGGAAATAAAAAATGAGATTATTTTTGAGAAAGTAAGTAAAGCAATAAAAAACAACCCTAACAATTGGAGGTATAATATTGATAAAATAGGACTTATTTGGACAGAAGAAGATGACTATGAAGAAATAAAAGAAGAAAATGATGCACAGCCAAAAAATAAAAACCAAAAAGAACTAGTAGCCTATTTTACTGGAAAAAGTCTTTTCATAAAAAAATTGGACATCCTTCACCCAATGGGAAAACAGTTTACACTTTTGTAGCCCGTATAAAGTTTGTGTAATATGGGCTACCGAACTAACTTAAGGTGAAATATCCTTTGCATTCCTGCGTCTTTGCGAGAGAACTGCTTTTTCGTAACTATTCACCTACCCCTTAAAATCTGCCATTTCTACGTTGAAAAATCACAGGGAGTATCTGAACGGTTACGTTTTTTCTCACTTTAAATTGATTCAACATATTGATGCGCTTTAGCAAGATCAATCGTTCCCTCATAAATAGAACGACCTAAAATAGTACCGCTAATCCCCGCATCTTCTACTTTGCATAGCTCAATAATATCATTCATATCGGTCACGCCTCCTGAGGCAATGACAGGGATGGAGATGCTTTTAGCCAGCTCAACAGTGGCTTCAATATTCACACCTGTCATCATGCCATCACGTGAAATATCGGTATAAACAATGGCTACAACACCCGCTTGCTCAAATTTTTGGGCTAAATCAATGGCTGATACAGTCGAGACTTCCGCCCAACCATCGGTTGCTACCATGCCATTTTTAGCATCAATACCGACGATAATATGATCAGGAAATTGCTGACAAAGTGAAATCACAAATTCAGGATCTTCAACGGCTTTGGTGCCGATAATGCAGTAGCTAACCCCTGCATCTAAATAGGCTTGTACTGTTTCTGCGTCACGAATGCCACCACCAATTTGAATCGGTAGGTCAGGAAATTTTTCAGCAATCGCTCGAACGCTATCACTATTAACAGGTTTGCCATTAAAAGCGCCGTTTAAATCAACTAGATGCAAACGCTTTGCACCTGCCTCTACCCAGCGCGTTGCAGTATCCACAGGACTATCGGAAAATACTGTGCTGTCTTCCATACGACCTTGGCGTAAACGCACACATTGTCCATCTTTTAAATCAATTGCAGGGAGTAATAACATTTAGACCGTTCCATTCCATTCAGTGAAGTTTTTAAGTAAGCGCAAGCCATTATCAGCGCTTTTTTCAGGATGCGCTTGTATCGCAAAGACATTATCTTTAGCAATGGCGGAGGCGTAGTTTAGCCCATAATCTGTCATGCCAGATTGTAGTGATTTATCATCAGGATCAACAAAATAGCTATGGACAAAATAGAAGCGTGAGCCATCCTCAATACCTTTCCATAATGGATGATCATATTGCGACTGTAAAATACGATTCCAGCCCATTTGAGGAATTTTTAAACGCTCGCCAGCCGTGTCTTTAGCTTCGATTCTGCCAGCAAAAGAGTGCGTGTTACCCTTGTAAATACCAATACAGTCAATGCCATTATGCTCTTCACTGCGCTCCATCAACACCTGCATTCCCATGCAAATGCCTAAAAATGGCTTATTCGTGGCAACTTCACGAATGACATCAACTAAATCTGCTTTATGTAGCTCTTTCATGCAATCACGCGCCGCGCCCTGACCAGGAAAAACGACACGGTCAGCTGCAAGAATTTCATCAGGAGAGGAGGTAAGGACAACCTTAGTTCCTGCGGTGGCAACATGTTCTAGCGCCTTGCTGACAGAATGCAAGTTGCCCATATTATAATTAACGATAGCAATTGTAGACATATGATTTAACTAGTCAAAGT
>DRMS01000401.1 GCA_011322515.1 Leucothrix mucor | reverse complement strand
TCAATACTACTCGCCTTAAAACGCCCTTCCCAAAGCGTACCACTTTTTCCATACTTATGATTAAAATAAGGAACATACTTTCTGCCTAATGACTGAGAGAATTTTGAAATATTGGATGGCTTATCGGCACTCAATAAAATATGAACATGGTTCGTCATTAAAACATAAGCGTGAATTTGGCAATTGCAAACATCACTCCCCTCCTTCATCCAGCGTTGATAAGCCAAATAATCATCGGTCTCAATAAAGACTGATTGGCGATTATTTCCACGAATAATCATATGAACAGGAACATTGGGCAAAAAGAAACGAGGTTTTCTTGGCATAGCATTACAAGCTCTCTATTTGTTGTTTTGAAAGCTGAGTATACTTTATGATTTTATCAATCGATTCACCTTCTTTTTTCATCATAATCGCCATTTCTATTTTCCCTTCTTCTCTGCCCTCTAGTCGTCCTTTTAAATGTCCCGTAACATAGGTAGACTGATACATACTAGACTGATAGCTTTTATTCTCCATATATCGCTCATAAGCTAATCGTTCTGATTCAGACAACTTCATCACATCTAGCACAGCTTTCGCTTTTTTTAATCCTTTTGCCTTAAAACCCTCCTTGATTTCTTCATTTTTTAGAAAATAGATCCATTCATCAAGAGAGTCTTTAGCAATATCATTAAATTTATTAACACGAATGAGATAGTACTCTGGAAAAATATGATGCGTCTTTTCTTTAGAAAATAGCTTTTTCTGTCCACTGGTTAATTTTAACTCATCCTGCTCGTGTACCCCCTTAAACCGAGTTGTTCCTCTATAAACATAATCATCACCCTCACCCAAATTAAAGTAGAGAATATTAATAGAGATAACTTTAATAATATTTTGGTACGCCTCCCCTTTGTATTGATGCTCAATAACGGCCTTTGAGGTTGCATAAAGAATACGTTGAAAATAATCCAGTTCACGATCATATTGAATCTCAATAATAATGATTTCCTCCTGACTATTTTTAACCTTAAGATCCACACGATTAAATTTATCCTGCTCTGTTTCCTGATTAGACTCACTCTCAAGCACTTCAATAATAGAAACAGTCTCTTTTAGTAACTCGCTCAAAAAACCTTCCAGTACCTCATGATTAGCTTTACTACGCAATAGGCGCTTTATAGCCCAATCAAAACTTATTAGTTTTCGCTTCATTATTCTTTATCCTTGCATACTTTATACAGATTATACTGTAGCACATAATTAGCAAAGGGTACTGACCCCTTTTAATCCTGACCCCTTTTAATCTTATTCATCCTAGATACTCATAAAAAAAGGGCTGATAAATTTATCAGCCCTTTTTATTGCGTGTTTTTTGCACTTTTTAAAGAAATACCCTACGAAGGAGTGCCAATTAAATCGACTCCCTTGGGCGGTTTAAAGTAAAACTGCCTCGCATTGACAGGCGCGTTATTAGTAATATTCAGATTAATCACTGTTTTTTGCCCTAATTTGTCAAACATCAGCATCTGACGCAATCTGCCTGTGCGATCCAAACCTAGTTGAATATTTTTAAAATCACTTGAACCACGATGTGGCTTTAGATTAAACCAATCTAAACCTGCTGTTTTAATCGCCATCTTGCTGACTTGAAACTGTGACTGCGGCGATGCTTTTCTAGTTAAAATAGCAATAGGAGTGCTTGCAATGGCTGCCCGCATTGGCTTGACAGTTACTTGCTCTAGATCTTTATCATAAATCCAGACATTTTTGCCATCTGCAATGATTTCTTGAGGATCTGGAGTTGCGTACACCCAGCGAAACTTTCCAGGACGAGAAAGATAAAGTTGCCCAGCTGCCTTTTGAATTATTTTTCCTTTTTTGTCATATACTTGCTGATTAAAAGAGCCTTTTAACGACGTTACTTTTGTGAAAAAGTTATCCAAACGCGTTCTAGCAGCATCTTGCGCAGCCGTAATGGTTGCGCTATACCCTAGAGCTACGAGTAAAGCACCCGTAACGAATGTTTTTGCAACTGTTTTAATCGCTATTTTTTTCATGTACACCTCAGTAATTAATCTGCTACAGGCTCTGGCGCTAGCACTTCGCGCGTCCCATTAGACTGCACGGCACTAACAACACCTGCAGCTTCCATATCTTCTATCATACTTGCTGCGCGGTTATACCCTATTTTTAAACGACGTTGCAAGTAGGAAATAGAGGCTCTGCGTGATTCGGTAACGATGGCGACACCTTGATCATAAAGCGCGTCACCTTCTGAATCAGCCAAAGGCTCTAAACCTGGAATAGCACCTTTTGCTCCTCCAGTGTCCACTAAGACCTCATCAATATAATCTGGTTCCCCTTGCACTTTAATATAATTGACAACATCCTCAACTTCTTTATCGCTAACAAATGCACCATGTACACGGTGTGGCATTCCCGTTCCTGGGGGCAAATAAAGCATATCACCCAAACCCAGTAACTGCTCTGCACCACCTTGATCTAAAATAGTACGCGAGTCCACCCTAGTTGATACCTGAAAGGCAATACGTGATGGAATATTGGCTTTGATCAAACCTGTTATTACATCGACCGATGGTCGTTGAGTTGCCAATACAAGGTGTATTCCCGCAGCACGGGCTTTCTGCGCTAAACGCGCAATTAGCTCTTCAACCTTTTTACCAACCACCATGATCATGTCAGCAAATTCATCAATAACGATAACAATATAAGGTAGCGGCTCTAGAATTTTAGGCTCGGTATCAACGTGCTTAGTAGGATCCCAGCTTGGATCCATAATCGGCTTACCATTTTTAATCGCCTGACCAACTTTTTCATTATAGCCTGCAATGCTCCGCACTTTGACATGAGACATAGCTGAATAACGGCGTTCCATTTCACCCACACACCAGCGCAGTGCCGTGGCGGCATCTTTCATATCCGTTACAACAGAAGTTAATAAATGTGGAATACCTTCATACGTGCTCAATTCCAGCATTTTTGGATCAATAAGGATCAGCCTGACCTTTTCTGGAGTTGATTTATAAAGCAAGCTTATCAACATGGCATTAATTGCAACCGACTTACCTGCCCCTGTCGTACCTGCAACGAGTACGTGTGGCATTTTTGACAAATCGGCAACAGCAGGTTTACCACCGATTGTTTTACCCAAAACTAATGTTAAGGGTGACTCCGCCTTTTTAAATTCATCCGATGCCAATACATCGCGGATAGCAACCAGATCACGCTGGCTATTCGGCACCTCAATGCCAATAGTGGTTTTACCAGGAATCACATCAACAATGCGAATACTCATCACACTCATATTACGCGCTAAATCTTTTGCCAGCCCTGTGATTTTACTAACTTTTGTACCCGCTGGTAATTGTAATTCAAAGCGAGTAATAATAGGACCTGGTTGCGCGCTTTCAACGGTGACACCATGCACACCATAATCTTGCAGTGATTTAATAATGCGCTCTGCAATATCATTAATTTCATCTTTTGAATAGTGCCCTTGCTGTTTTGGGGCTTTGTTTAACAAATCAAGCGGCGGCAATGTAATTGCTTTCCCCAGTGATATAGTAGGGACAGACTTTTTCTTGCGCGGAACCATGCGCTTGGCTTTTTTGGCAACTTTATCTAAAGTAGACTCTTTTGCAGAATTTTTGGTAACGGATTTTTTAGACGTTGACGTATCTGCCTTTAACATTTCATCAGGAACAGCCAACGTTTGCTCTTTGCTCTTGCCATTAGCAACAACCTCTTTAACGACAGGTGGTTCATTTCCCTGCTTCTTTTTCAAGAAAGGTAAACTAGTGGCAATGCCTGCCACACCCGCAGCTCCTGCACCTAATGTTGCAAATATTGATGGCTTCTTACTCTTTCCGCCATCCCCTATTTTCACATTTGCTTTTGGCGCATCCACTTTTTCATCATCAACACCATCGCCAAAGATTTTATCAAAACCATCCAGAATTTTATCGCCTACATAATCAATGATTTTTAGCCAAGGAATATCCGCAATTAAGGTGATACCTGCAAAAAAACCTGTGAATAATAATAAGGTTGCGCCAAAATGCCCTAACATCCAGACAAACACCTTGGCAACCGCGATCCCTAATAACCCCCCTGCTTTATAAATAAGATCACTTTCAGGCCAAAGCATGGTGACCAAGCCACAACCTGATAGTAGAGCAAGAAAAGCACCCAACAACGTTAGCCACAGATTAACGCCTTTTAAATCCAACGATGATTTGCGGAACAGCGAAAAGCCTAGCATAAGAAAGGCAACGGGAATGATATAAGCAAGATAACCAAAAAAGCCCATTAAAATATCGGCTAAAAAAGCTCCAGCGGGACCCGCCTTATTCTGCACCGCCGCATTAGTGTCATGTACAAATAACCCTGGGTCATTGGGGTGATAGGTTAATAGCGCCAATAAAACAACAGCGGTTATACCTGAGAAAAACAAGATACTCGTTTGTTGTAAACTTACTCGTTTCTGATCGTTTAAATCTATTTTTTCAGCCAAAATCATTCCCCTGATTTTCAACATTGATATTCATTTCTATCGTCCCTGACAGATGATATTATGGCGATATCCTAAATAAGATAGTGATTCTGTGGGACTTTTAAGTAGGAGATCATAATAAATCTGACAAAATATCGCTTCCTATTTATTGAACTTCAAGGGTTGCAACGGGAGCATAACGGGCTATGTAACCAAAGCAATAACGAAGAAGATCAGAAAATCAGGGGCGTTGTGTTAGATTAATTTTGCACAGGCGCTTAACTAAGCAATTAGAGCAAAAGTTATATAAAAATTCCACAAAATAAAACTTAAAGTTTCGTATGAATTGTAACACTCGAATGACAGAGTCTAGCGTATTTTTCATTGATTGGGATAAAAAATCGCATAATTTAGGTTACAAACCATCAAGATCTTATTGATTATAAAGCTAATCGAGATAAAAAAGAACTGCTAAAAAGGAGGAATAATACATTTTCTTCTCATCATACTTCACCTCCGCACTTTCATTTCTTAGCATATGCCCCCATAATTTCACTTTGACTTAAAATAAAAACATATTGGAGAAGCTCATGAGCGACACTACAAACACAGCTAAACATTGCCGATTACTGATCATTGGATCAGGTCCTGCTGGGTATACTGCTGCCGTCTATGCCGCGCGTGCTAACCTGAACCCTGTCATGGTCACAGGCATGGAACAAGGTGGGCAGTTAATGACAACAACCGATGTTGATAACTGGCCAGGTGATAATGAAGGGGTGCAAGGTCCTGCTTTAATGGAGCGTATGAAGCAACATGCAGAGCGATTTAACACAGAAATTATTATTGACCATATAAACGCTGTTGATTTTAGCGCTCACCCTTACAAACTAGCAGGCGATAGTGGCAACTATACCTGTGATGCGCTGATTATTTCTACGGGTGCAACCGCCATGTATCTTGGGCTAGAGTCAGAAGAAGCTTTTAAAGGTCGTGGCGTTTCTGCCTGTGCTACTTGTGACGGATTTTTCTATCGCAATCAAAAAGTAGCGGTTATTGGTGGCGGCAATACTGCGGTTGAAGAAGCACTCTACTTATCTAATATTGCGGATGAAGTTATCTTAGTACACCGCCGTGATGAGCTGCGTTCAGAAAAAATTCTGCGCGACAAAATCAAAGAAAAAGCGAGTAATGGCAATATCACTATTATGTGGGACAATGTACTTGAAGAAGTGCTTGGCGATAATTCTGGCGTTACAGGGATGCGTATTAAAAATGTTAAGACCGATGCAACACAGGATATTGATGTACACGGTGTCTTTATAGCCATCGGGCATCGTCCTAACACCGATATTTTCAAAGGTCATTTGGAAATGAAAAATGGCTACCTAACGGTACAAAGTGGCACATCAGGCAATGCGACCCAAACCAGCGTGAAAGGTGTTTATGCCGCAGGGGACGTTATGGATCATGTTTATCGCCAAGCAATCACCTCAGCAGGAACAGGCTGTATGGCTGCACTAGATGCCGAAAAGTTTTTAGACGCACTCGCAGAAAAAGAATAAGCACCTTGAGCCAAGAAAACGATCCCTTTCTCACCCTGCTAGACCCCTACTCTAGCGATGAACCCTTCCCGCCCGTAGAAATGGCGTGGAATGAGCCTAATGGCTTGCTCGCAATGGGCGGGGATTTATCATCTGAGCGCCTGATCAACGCCTATCGATCAGGCATCTTCCCTTGGTTTAGCCCTGAGGAACCTATCTACTGGTGGTCGCCAGACCCACGCGCTGTACTCTATCCGCATAAAATCAACTTTCGCCGTAGCCTACGTAAAACAATGCGCAACAAAGGCTACCGCATCACCTTTGATCATAGCTTCGCAGAAGTCGTACACGCCTGCGCAGCACCACGTAGCTACACCGATGGCACTTGGATAACGCAGGAAATGTATCATGCCTATATAGCGCTACATAAGCTCAATATCGCGCACTCCGTTGAAGTCTGGAATAGTGAAAACAAACTGGTTGGTGGATTATATGGCGTTGATACAGGGGGCGTTTTTAGTGGTGAATCCATGTTTAGCATCGAGCGCGACACCTCAAAAATGGCATTTATAGCATTAGCAAAACTAACACAGCAGCGAGGTCACACACTCATTGACTGCCAGATAGAAAATCCGCATCTAATCAGCATGGGCGCAGAAAACATCCCGCGTCAACACTATATTAAAGTACTAAACACCACTGCTAGTATAAGTGTTAACACGGTGCCCGTGGATAATTGGAAAATGGAAATTGACTGTGCTGAATTATCGCAATGGCAACCAGAGGCTAATTTCAACACCTGAACACCTATGGAACGTGCACGAAACAACTTCCCGATCTCTATAGTTTTTCAGATAAATAATTTCCTGATAAAGGAGTGAAAGCTTTAGCTTTTCAGTCATTAAGATGAAATTTAATAAGTGAATATCTATAAACTTGCCAGATGATCCCAGCTTGGATGATCTGGCTACCAATTTAAGGCGGGACAATTCATGTTTCTGCCTATTCACCCGCACCCTTCGACACAAGCTCAGGGAACTAGCCCTTCGATAAACTCAGGACACCGCTTCCTGAGCTTGTCGAAGGGTGCGGGTTGTTTGCTATGACTTTACTTGTCCCGCCTTAAGTTGGTAGCCGATGATCTCATTTGTTGCGTAGAGTGACTATGCGCCTCATGAGTTCATCCAATCTGAAATAAAAATTCTGCGTTAGAACTTCGGGAAATTATTTCGTACACGTTCCTATATAGTTTGAAGCTCCTCAGGAGAAATATTTGTAATTTCAGACACTAGAGCAAGATCAATACCTTTTTCCATCATTTTTTTAGCATTCTCCAGATTCTTTGCTTTTTTTCCCTCCTCTCTTCCTTCCTC
>DRMS01000400.1 GCA_011322515.1 Leucothrix mucor | reverse complement strand
TGGTATTGATCGCCTTGCCATGTTGCGCTATGGCATTGATGACCTGCGCAAGTTATTCGATAACGATATACGTTTTCTCAAGCAGTTCGCATAAGGAGTTAGGGATATGAAAGTCAGTGAAAAATGGTTACGCGAGTGGGTTCACCTTGACGCAACAACAGAAGAAATAGAACACCAACTTATTATGTCAGGAACCGAGCTTGATGGTATCGAACCCGTTGCTTCTGCCTTTACTCAAGTTGTCGTTGGGCAGATTAAACAGATTGAGCAACACCCTGATGCAGATAGATTACGTGTGTGTCAAGTAGATGTAGCGGGCGATGCGCTATTGCAAATCGTTACTAATGCGACTGTTGAAGTGGATCAAAAAGTTCCATTAGCAATGATTGGGGCTAAGCTCCCTGAGTCTGATGGTAATATATTTAAAATCAAAAAAAGTAAACTACGCGGCGTATTATCGCAAGGCATGTTTTGTGGCTCTGAAACCTTAGGCATGGGTGAGGCAGGCAAAGGGTTACTAGCCATTCCTAGTGATGCGACACTAGGTGCTGATCTACGTGAAGTATTAGGGCTTGATGATGTTATTCTTGATTTAGATGCAACACCAAATCGTGCTGATTTACTCTGTATTGCAGGGGTAGCGCGCGAGCTTGGTGTTATATTGCAAGCACCTGTTCAGGAAGTAGATTTTGAACTTCCTAAGATCACAATTGATGATGTTTTCCCTGTTAAAATTTCCGCAGATGATCTTTGCCAGCGCTATGCAGGACGGGTTATCCGTGATGTTAATACACAAGCAGAAACACCGCTATGGATGGTAGAAAAACTACGCCGATCTGATATTCGTAGCCTAAGCCCTGTAGTTGATATAACCAATTATGTAATGCTTGAATTAGGTCAGCCAATGCATGGTTTTGACTTTGATACACTTGAAGGTGGTATCCATGTTCGCAATGCAGAAGAAGGTGAAAAACTAACCTTGTTGGATGGCAAAGAAGCGACTTTACGCGCTGATACCCTCGTTATTGCAGATGAGAAAAAAGCACTGGCATTGGCGGGTATTATGGGTGGGGCTGATTCTGCTGTTAGTGAATCCACAAGCAATATCTATTTAGAAAGCGCCTATTTTGTTCCTGAAAAAATGATGGGCAAAGCGCGTACTTATGGTCTGCACACCGATTCATCACACCGTTTTGAGCGCGGCGTTTCTCCCGATTTACAACGCAAAGCAATGCAACGCGCAACCCAATTAATTATTGAAATTTGTGGTGGTAAAGCGGGTGAGATTACAGATATTGAGACCCGCGAAGACCTGCAACACCGCAATACTATCGCCTTTAAGCGTAGTAGTATTAAACGCCATCTTGGCATTGAAGTTGAAGATTCACGCGTTGAAGATATTATGACCCGCCTTGGCTGTAACGTAGAAACAGCAAAGAGTGGCTGGTATATTACACCGCCCATTTTTCGCTTTGATTTAGCAACACAAGAAGATGTTGTTGAAGAAATTGCGCGTATTTATGGCTATGACAATATTCCATCGCGTCTACGCCCATTGATTCCACTGATTATTCCTGATGAAGAAACACAAGTTGAGGAAGAGACGCTACGTAATCTATTGGTGACGCGCGGGTATCAGGAAGCTATTACCTATAGTTTTGTCCCACCCGAAATGGAAACCTTACTTAATCCATCGCATAAACAGATCACATTAGACAATCCCATTTCTGAAGAATTATCGATTATGCGTAGCACCTTATGGTCTGGCTTACTACCCGTTATCGAAAAAAACCTTAAGCGCCAACAAAGTCGTGTGCGCTTATTTGAAACAGGGCTAAGCTTTGTCAATAATGATGAGGGGATGTCACAACGCAAAAAAATGGCAGGCGCTATTACTGGCTTGCTTTATCCTGAACATTGGGATAAATCACCGCAACTAGTCGATTTTTATGATATCAAAGGTGATGTTGAAGCTTTATTATCAGAGTCTAATGCAGAAAATTATCAGTTTGAAGCCGTTGAACACCCTGCTCTACACCCAGGGCAAGCAGCTAAAATTGTTTCCAATAATCAAATCATTGGTTTTGTGGGCGCATTACATCCGCGTATTGAAAAAAAGTTTGGACTAAGCCAGCCTGTCTTTTTATTTGAATTAGATATGGATATGATAAGAAAAAAGAATCTACCTAATTATTCTTCTTTATCACCTTACCCTTCTATCCGTCGCGATATAGCACTGGTTATTGACCAACAAGTAAATTTTTCAGTCATTGAAAAAATAATAAAAAAAGCAGAAATAAAGCAACTAGTAGGCTACTCTTTATTTGATGTCTATCATGGTGCTGGCATAGAAGTAGGACAAAAAAGCCTTGCTTTAGGCTTGATTTTCCAAGACTTTTCGCGCACTCTAGAGGAAAAGGACATCACTCAATATGTTGATGGCATCGTTGATAGCCTAAAAGCTGAGACGGGAGCAAGCCTACGGTAAAGATAATTTAAACTATTTTGTCTTTAACCTACAAAATATTATTCAATTAATTTATGTTAGTTATAATAGTGCAACCGTTCAGGTGTCCCATGAAATTTGTCAGTCCAAGTCCATAAATGTGAGTTTATAAGTGTTTAGTAACTACTTGCAAGCAGTTATGCTTTTAGTAAAATGATCATCTCTCAATGTAGAAACGGCAGATTTCAGAAGGCAGTGAACGGTTACGTAATATTTACTAGCGAAATTACCAGTAACATAATAGAATCAATCTATTAACAAAACTAATACCAATAGATTGATAAGAAGCTAGGAGCAGATTAACTTATGAGCACATTAACCAAAGCCGATATGGTTGAAAACCTTTTTGATGAGCTAGGATTAAATAAACGCGAAGCAAAAGAACTGGTAGAGATGTTTTTTGAAGAAATTCGCATCGCATTAGAAACAGGTCAGCATGTAAAACTTTCTGGGTTTGGTAACTTTATGTTACGCGATAAAAAACAACGACCAGGACGTAATCCGAAAACTGGAAAACCTATTCCTGTCAGCGCTAGACGTGTTGTTACCTTCCGCCCAGGACAAAAACTTAAGCAACGAGTAGAAAGCTATGCTGGAGCCTAGTAATAATAACGAACTTCCTACTATTCCAAGTAAGCGCTATTTCACCATTGGTGAAGTAAGTGACTTATGCGCAGTCAAATCACATGTGCTGCGCTATTGGGAACAGGAATTTCCAAATCTAAAGCCGATGAAACGTCGTGGTAATCGACGCTATTATCAGCGCCAAGATGTATTGCTAATTCGCCAAATCAGAGATCTTCTTTATATGCAAGGCTACACCATTAGTGGTGCACGTCATAAGCTTAGCGGTGAAGAAGCAGAGGAAGATAATCGCCAAACAGGTCAGTTAACACGCCAGCTTATCAAAGAATTGGAAGGTATCCTTGAGGTTATTAAAGCTTAGGTCATTCAATTTTTTGTTGCGCTACTTGCAAGCGTGCCAGTAAAATCGATACAAGTTCTTTATGCCCTGCAATTAAGGGGCAAACTGCAATTTTAAACTTTGGATATTCATCCTCCACTTTTCTACAAATTTCATCAATATCTCCCCCCTTGCCCGCATGTCTTCCTGCAAGGAAAAATAACAAGCACACAATTACTGACTTCTCCCCTGCCTGAGCTTTTCTAGTTAGCCAGTCTTGTAGCAACTCCCCATTAAATAAATATTCATCCCCCTTTCTTCGCTCCATGACCGCCTCTGCGAGCGCCCCAGTAGTAGAAAGTTTTTTTTGTACTAATTTTGCCAAATGTTTGCGCACTTCTGTAACACGCGGCTGTGGAGATCCATGATCAACCAAAACAATGTTTTTTTTAGATAACGGAGAACCTTCAGCTTTCTTTAATATCAGATCATAAATCATATCGACTAATAAGGGTTCACCATTCGGTAGTGGATAAACGACATCAGCTACCTGAAAAGTAAAATTAGTGTATAAAGCCTGAAAAGATAATAGCTGATTACTAATTAGCTCTGTTACTGCTCTTCCTTCGGCAAAGAATAACGGCAATATTATAAACTTCCTCTCTCCCTGTGATAAATATTCATCCATAAAAGAAAGAAAAACCTGCGCAACCTCGCCATCTAACAGCTCAGCAGAAATTTTATCCGCATGGCGCAATGAAACAGGCTGTACTTTAATTTTGGCAACAACACTCAGCTTTTTGGCTAATATTCGTAACTGTTTAGTCGCATCAGCACGAATTGAACCATTATCAACCAGCAAGACTATTGGCGTAACATTATTATTTGAATTCAACAATCACTTTACCTAAAAAAGAAAATACATAAACTATACTCGTACTCTATCAAGATAGGTTTGATAGAGCGCCAAGGAAGTTTCAAGTAATGAATTTACCTATATGGCGCTGATTTTTTGTTCCTGATTGGAACATCTCAAGAGGCGCATAGTTGCTCTACGCAACGATTGAGATGATTCAAGCAGGAACAAAAGGGCAAGTAAGATGGGTAAAATCATTGCTTGGAACTTCCTAAGGAAGTTCTAAACGACAGAAGAGTTTACAAATCGAATACTATAACAAACTCATCGTGTTATTATTTACCTTTATCAGATGGAGATTAGCATGGACTACGATGTCATTATTATTGGTGCTGGACCTGCTGGGTTAAGCTTTGCACGCTCTTTAGCAGATTCTAAACTACGACTATTACTAATAGAAAGATCCCCTCTAAAAAACATTGAAAATCCTGCCGAAGATGGTCGCGAAATTGCCCTAACACATTTATCTGTTAAGTTAATGAAGCAGTTAGGCGCTTGGGGGAGAATTGAACCTGACTCCATTTCCCCCATTAAAAAGGCAAAAGTTTTAAATGGTGACTCTACCTACTCTCTTGATTTTACTCTCCCGTCAAAAGCACTTGAAGCACTTGGTTACTTAATTCCGAATCATCTCATTCGCAAAGCATTTTATGATGAGGTGGCAACCTTTAAAAATATCAAATTAATAACTGACTGTTCTGTGACCCATGTTGAGACTAATTCGTCATCAGGTAATGTGACACTATCAACAGGTGAAACACTAACCGCTTCTTTAATCGTATCATCTGATAGTCGTTTTTCAGAAACTCGTCGAAAAATGGGTATTAGCACCGCAATGCAAGACTTTTCAAGAACTGCTATTGTATGTCGCATGGAGCATGAGCTTTCACATCAACAAACCGCTTTTGAATGCTTCCACTATGGAAAAACAATGGCACTACTACCCATGACAGGAAACTTATCCTCAGTCGTTATCACTATTTCCAACTATAAAGTCGACAAACTATTAAAAATGACGGATGAACAATTTAATCATCAAATACAACAATGGTTTGGCAATAAGTTAGGCAAAATAAGCCTTGTTGGAAAACGTCATTCTTACCCATTAATAGCCGTACATGCCGATAAATTTGTGAGTAATCGTTACGCGGTTGTTGGCGATGCATCGGTAGGAATGCATCCCGTTACTGCTCATGGATTTAATTTAGGACTACGGGGCGGGGACACGCTGGCAGGTGAAATCAAAAAAGCAAAAGCACGCGGGAAAGATATTGCATCAATGACGGTGCTAAAGAAGTATGAACGCAAACATATGCGTGTTACTAAGCTCCTTTATCATGGAACTAATCATATTGTTGGTTTATTTACTAATGAAACAAGACCTGCGAAAATCATTAGAGGTGCCGCATTAAGAGTAGCTAATAACTTCCCTCCTATTCGCCACTTAATCACAGCAAAGCTAACAGAAACAGGGAATGTAGATTTTTTACCACCACTGCCATCATTCCCTCCTTTACCTTTTAAAAAATTATTACCTAGAAAATCTATGTAGTCAGTATTTTGGCTACCAACTTAAAGCGGGACAAGTAACGCCATAGCAAACAACCCGCATCCTTCGACAAGCTCAGGGAGCTAGCTTCCTGAGCTTGTCGAAGGATGCGGGTGAATAGCAAAAACATGAACTATCCCACCTTAAACTGGTAGCTGTATTTCACATCCTTTATTAAGTAATTGACAATTACTCCTCATCTCTGAGGTGTTTTGTAGTGGGGAACATCGCTTAACCAACCAGATCTTTGCTAAAACATGCGGAGATGACGGATAAAAAGTGCAAACTACTTTTCTCTCTAATGGAGGAGGCCTAAATTTGATCAATTATCGCTTAATTTTGCAAGCGACCCACTCGTGACTTTATTAAAGTTCAACTTACCCCTCTCTCTTTCAATTACATTAGCATAATGCCAATAACAAAAAGCAACTTCAAACCCGCATGGTGGCTACCGAATGCTCATTTACAAACACTTTGGTCAACCTTTTTTCGCAAATCCCCTGCCCTTACACTCAATAATCTTAGACTGACACTGAATGATGGCGATTTTATTGATTTAAGTGTCAGTCAAAATATTACAGGGAAAATTAATAATAAGCCTATCGTTCTAATACTTCATGGCTTGGAAGGTTCACTTTCTTCTCCTTATGCTAAGACGCTGATTAAGTCGCTTGTGGATGCAGGCTACGGTGTTTACTTTATGCATTTCCGTGGCTGTAGCGACGAGCATAATAATTTACCACGCAGTTATCACAGTGGTGAAACGGAGGATTTACAGTTTGTTGTTCACTACCTAACGCAAAAGCATCAGCGTAAACTTCGTGCTGTTATTGGTTTTTCTCTGGGCGGTAATGTTTTGCTTAAATGGCTAGGTGAGCAGAAAAATGAGGCTGGTACAGAATCTGCGATTGCTATTTCAGTGCCTTTTCAGTTATCAGATGCGGCAAAAAGAATGAATCAAGGCTTTTCTAAACTTTATCAGCACCATTTAATCTCACGTTTGCAAAAAAAATACACGGATAAATTCAGAACTATTCCTTCGCCTTTGTTGGTTGATGTTAAAAATCTCAAAACATTTTATGATTTTGATCAGCAAGTGACCGCTCCTTTGCATGGTTTTAAAGGGACTGATGATTATTATCAACGTTGTAGTAGTCGGCAGTTTGTTAAAAATATCACCCTACCAACATTGATTTTACATGCTGAAGATGATCCTTTTATGTATCCACACACCGCACCTACCACAAAGGAGTTGCCTGATAATGTGGAGTTAGAATTATCTAAGTCAGGGGGGCATGTGGGTTTTATTGGTGGAAAATTTCCTTGGCAAGCACTCTATTGGATTGATAAAAGAGTAATAAATTGGTTGAAATAAACACTGAAATTGCTTGTTATCTATAGTAAATTATCCCCACCTAAAACAAAGAGATTTTCATATGCTATTTTATAAAAAGCCGAGAATACTCACCTTTCTCGTTACATTTTTTAGTCTTTCCACTGTGCTCTTTACTCTGACGGTAAACGCCTCACCTGCTAAATCATCTGCCTTGATGCAAAGAAACATATTGGCTGATTCTAATGTGGGAGTTAATGGCAAATATACATTTTCACGCTGTAATGCTATTCGCAAAAAGCCGTTTAATAAAAAGAGTCCTAAAAGAAAAATTCTTTTAATTGGCGATAGTCATGGTTGTGATTTCCTCAATGCGATGCGCGAAAATAATTATTTACAAAATTATCAAATTAGCATGCGCTATATTCCTTATCAGTGTCAACTGGTATTGCATGGCAAAGGAGGTAAGTTTGTAGCCGCTAAAGACCGTGCCTTATGTTCAAATGAAGCACGCACGGATAGTCTTTCTCAGGCAAAAAAACAGATGAACGAGGCTGATATTATTATTTTTGCCGCTCGCTGGAAATTGAACACAGCCCGTATATTACCTTTTACAATTAAGCACTTACGGTTAAAATCACATCAAAAAATAATTGTAATTGGCAGTAAGAACTTTGGCAATATAACGGCAAGGCGTTATATGGGAATGTCTAGAAATGAGTTATTAGCACTAAAAAATGATGTTAATCCCGATGTACAAAAAATAAATACCATTTTACGTCAACGCATTAAAGGGCACATGACTTTTGTTGACCAAACCAAGCTATTATGTGGCTCTAATAAAAAATGCCCTGTATTTACCGATCATCTACGCTTATTTTCTTATGATGGCTGGCATTTTACCCGATATGGAGCTAAGCAGGCTGGAAAAATCCTGTTTCAGAAGTCTATTTTAGGAAGGATGTAAATATGATCTGTAAGCAATTATTATCTGCTGATCAATGATTCTTTTCCATCAATCTAAGTCGAAAAAGCCTGTTGATTCATTGTATTAGAATAAAAAAAATTATTTAATGAAGACGTAGAGTACACCAAGAAAAGAGACACCTTTTCTGTACCCTGCGTCTTTGTAAGAAAACTATTTTTTATATCCAAGGAATATAGATATTATCCTGTCAAATAAACACGCAACGCTCCTGACAAGGGAATTTTAGCTGGGACACTCCATAAATTCAAAGGCTTATTAAATTTTCGTTTTTTCCTTTCCGAGGCAAAGGAGGCTGCCAATTTAAGGCGGGACAAATCCTGCGTAGGTCTCGGGTTAGCTTATCAAGCGTAGCGAGGTAACGTAACCCAACGCAATACCCAGCAAGTTGAACAATGCTTGTCGGGTTACGTTTTTTTGCAAGCAAAAAAATCTAACCCGACCTTGTATATTCACTTCCAAGATTAATT
>DRMS01000399.1 GCA_011322515.1 Leucothrix mucor | reverse complement strand
TGTCGAAGGGGGCGGGTTATTTGCCATGACGTGACTTGTCCCGCCTTAAGTTGGTAGCCCGAGTATGCGCCTCTTGATATGCCCTAATCAGGAACAAAAAATCTGCGCAAACAGGGGTAGAGTCATTGCTTAGAACTTAGAACTTCCTTATTGCACTTTCGACCAATGGCGCTATCGCGCCTTATTTATTCATCTTAAATTCATACTAAACATGTACTATATAGTTTTCGTATAAATAATTTCACAAATACTTGTAGAGTGTCATCATGCTCACCCTATTGGACTTCAAAGGTGCATGCAACAACACCCTGCAATGGAAATTTAATATGTCAACATCTACAGATTTAAAATATAAAACACTCCCCAGTCCATCGATGAAAAATGATTTTATATAATCTGTTAACAATTAAAATAAATTCGAAATTTAAGGTGTCATCTAATGAAACTACCTATAATGATCACCCTTGTTATCGCGCTGGGTTTTCTTAGCGTTACTATAACCGAAGCCAAAGTTTACAAATGGAAAGATGCAGAAGGTGTAATGCACTATTCTTCTGTTCCACCGAAACCAACAGAAAAAGTTTCTGATTTAAAAGATGACTTGCGTATTACTGATAACAAAGCAGTTGCACATAAATCTAAGGCAGAAAATAACACTGATACAGAAGCAAATAAAAAGAAAAAAAACCGTGAAAAAAAAAGAAAAAAACGCAATTACTGTAATGGTCAGCGTAGAAATCTTGAGCTATTAAAAAGAAATCTTAACGTTAAATGGATTGAAAAGGGAAAAAGTACAAAGCTTAGTGCTGAGCAGCGCAAAGACAAACTTCGCTCCCTAGAAGACAGTATCAGTACTAACTGTTCATACGGAGAAGAAGCGGAAGACAGAAGGGAACATAAGCGCAGTAATAAACCTAATGGCAAACCGAAACAGACCAATAAACCCAGAGATTAAAAAGAAGATTTCTGGTTGTAATGGATTCTGTTGCTACTGGTTTTATGGCTTGCAATTTAAGTTGGGGTAGCAACTTATAGTTTTTCACATAAATAATTGCACCCTTCGACTCCGCTCAGGGTACAGCTCCCTGAGCGGAGTCGAAGGGTGCGGAAATTTAATAAATGAATGTCTATAGCTAAGTCGTAGGTTGGGTTGGGTTGGGTTATTCCGCTAGGCTCGGCAAGCTAACCCAACCTACGCAAGACTACCCGCAAAGAATGCTAAATTATCACCCACCAACAGAATCCTTTATAAACAGAAAGGTTTATCTAAACATTTGGCATTAAAACCATCAATTTACAATAAACATCAATTGCGATACTCATGAAAATAATAAAGCAAAAAGGTGTTTCATTACTGGAAGTTTTAATTTCAGTGCTAGTTCTCTCCGTTGGCTTGCTAGGGCTTGGCGGATTGCAACTATATGCACTCAAAGGAAGTAATGACGCCCATTTTAGGACTGTTGCCAGTCTCCTCGCCTCTGATCTTGGCGACCGCATTCGTATTAATCCCGAAGGTGTCGCACTAGGTAGCTATGAGCTATCAGAAAGTCAAAGCACTAGTCTTTGTTATAATACAGCAATAAAACTATGCTCAGGCTCAACGACCTGTTCAGCCGCAGAGCTAGCTGATTTTGATCTCTACGAAATAGCCTGTGGCGTAAAAAGCGGTAGCAATAAATCCCTTGGCATGAAAAATTTATTGCCTAGCGCCACCCTAAGTATCAGTTGTACTGGAGGTTGTGATAGCTCTGTTGAACATGTAATCACTTTCAAGTGGGAGCAAACAGACAACCATGATGCGGATAATGATACTCAAACTAGAAGCTTAGTCTGGAGTGTTTTACCATGATGAGGTATCTCATAAAACCACCTATGAAAACAAACAAGTATTCAAAAGGTTTAACCCTTGTTGAAATGATGATTGCTATAAGCCTTGGCATGATCATTATTCTAGGTTTGACAGGTGTTTATTTGTCAAGCCAAGAAAGTTCACGAACACGCAATTCTATTGGCAATATGGAAGCAAATGCGCGTATCGCGCTCTCTAGCCTACGACAGATTATTGAACATGCAGGTTATCCCTCTATTTATAATGTGCCATTAGAAAAACCTTTTCACACACTGGAAGATGGTGTGATTGATACCAATATTAAGTGTCGTGGTGGTACTGAAAAACTGGTAAAACTAATACAGCCTGGCTCTATTAACAATAAGTACAGCATTGATGATACTAGCAGTAATGGCGGCAAAGATAGAATTGTTATCAAGTATATGGCGGATAATTCAGATGATGATGAGGCTAAAATTACACGCGATTGCTTAGGTAGTGATGTTCTTCCTGAGTGCAGTGCTGACCCCGATAATGGTATGTACGACTCAATGAAAGCGATTGTCTATAGCGCAATTTATATAACAACACCGACAGGAAGGAGTGCCTTACAATGTGCAGGATCTCGAAGCACTATCCCACAACCACTTGCTGAAGACATCTCCGCTATACAGTTTTTATATGGCGTTAATAATGGCGTTGCCACAAGCTATAAAACGGCCACTGCGGTAGAAGCGGCTAAAGAATGGGAAAGTGTTATCAGCGTTCAAGTAGCGATATTAGTGCGCTCAAGTGGAAATGTTTTAAAAACCAAGGAAAACCGTACCTTTGTTTTATTAGATCAAAGTATCAGCAGGAATGATAAACGTCTCTACCGCGTCTATTCTACAACTATAAACCTTCCCAATCGTAATAGAAGGGTCTTATGAAAAAACATTATTATCTAAAAAAGCACTCTGTAAACCCTAATAAACAAAAAGGTGCAACGCTCTTTACGGCACTAATGATACTTATTGCCCTAACCATTGTTGGTATTTCATCTACCCGCATGTCAATTCTTGATATTAAAGTTTCCAAAAATGATGAGCAGCAAATGATGCTCTATCAAGAAGCCGAAAATGCGCTAAAGAAAATTACCAAGCCCATAAAGCTTTATGAGTGGATAGAGGCACGACGCGCAGATAGTAGTGCTCATGGGATTGACGATATCAATACAGCGCATCTAAAAGCAAAAACCAATATCACTAATCTTAATACAGAATACGCTTGTGTGGGCAAAGGTGGCGCGGTGAGTATTGGCCCTGAAGTGCCTTTTTGTGGCTTGTATGACTTTCATATTGATATTAATAAAAAAGGCACAGGCTCACGTGATATTCACCACCGAGGCGCAGGTAAAGAAATGCCGCATAATGGCGGTAGTTTTTAAACTAAATCCTTAATTAATGCGCTACACACTGCGCACACCCTACATATTATAAAAATAATTTTCCCCATGCTTTACGCCCTCTCTGCGATTGCATGGCTACTTTTACCATAGGTATTATTGCAATGAAGTCTTTGCTTAAAAAAACAGTTGCCTTTGTGCTATTGCTATCCGTCTTTATTTCTATTACTCAAGCAGATGATACTGAAATCTACTTTTCCTCAGAGGTTTCTAGAGTTAGCCCTAATGTTTTATTTGTGCTGGATGTCTCTGGAAGTATGGACAAGAATGTAGCAGGATCAGGCGGGACAGGATCAGGCAGTCATACTATTACACGTAAAATTATTGCTGAAAAAGATGATGCAGAAGAGTTTCGAGTCGGTAGTGCTAATCATAAAAAGACAGCGTATGGGAGTAGTGATTTAGAACTTACTCTCGAACATGGAGAAAAAAAGTTTGTAGGTTTACGTTTTAGGTATATAAGAATTCCTCAAGGTGCAACGATTAATAGTGCTTATATTCAATTTGAAACGGATGAAGTCTCTACAGGAGCGAAAAAACAAATACAAATATTTACACAAGAGTCAGATAATGCCCCTCAATTTGAAAAAATATCAAGAAATATAGATACCCGACCCAGAGGTGGAGGACATGTCAATTGGTTGCCTTCTAAATGGCATACCGTAGGAGAGAGGGGACCTGCGCAAAAAACGCCTAATTTAAAAACTATTGTACAAAAAGTTATTAATCGAGATGGCTGGTCTTCAGGTAATTCTATTGTTTTTTTACTAAAGGGGAAAAATGATGTTAATAAAAATGGCAAACGTGTTGCCAAAGCTTATAATCGTGATGATCCAGCGGTAGCCCCAGAGCTAATTATTGAGTATAGCGGTCCTGAGCCTAAAAAAACACGCTTAGAAGTAATGCAATCAGCATTGAACACCGT
>DRMS01000398.1 GCA_011322515.1 Leucothrix mucor | reverse complement strand
TGGTAGCCCAATTTAATACGGGATACGATGCGCTTCCGCGCTCCAGAGACGGGTAAGTATTCATGGAGCAATTGAACGACTACCCGCTAAAGTTAGTAGGTTAGTCTTAAGAATAAAGCCCAGATTGAGTGTTTTCAAATCGTTGCGTAGAGTAGTTATGCGCCTATTGGGAGTACTCAATTTAAAGCAAAAATTCTACGTTATATTGCTCCACTTGTTATTTCCTCATCCCTGAGAGTTGATAGCACTAATAATACTTCAGTTGGATACTTATCCACAAGCAAATTAATACTTATTCAAGAAAATAAATTAGCATTGGGGTGTTATAAGACACTGATTATTATAGTTATTTGAATTTTTTGTTTATACCGTCCCATTAATTCATACTGCCATCATATTGTTTTAATTAGATTTAGTATTTTCTTAGGAAGTTCCAAGCAGTGATTTTACCCATCTTGCTTGCCCTTTTGCTCCTGCTTGAATCATCTCAATCGTTGCGTAGAGCAACGATGCGCCTCTTGAGATGCTCCAATCAGGAACAAAAAATCAGCGCAATAGAGGTAAATTCATTACTTGGAACTTCCTTACCTTTTGGCTGAGGAGGTAAATATTCGATATCAGTAGCAAAACAGTTGACAATAGCGCGCTGTTAGACTATTTTTCACGCCCTTTCGCGCTGTAAATTTTTTAGAGATATTCGCAGGGCTAAGTCATTACGCATTATTTAGGTATAAGTCATGAAAAGAACATTCCAACCAAGCAATCTTAAGCGCGCTCGCACCCACGGTTTTCGCTCACGTATGCGTACTGTCGGCGGACGTAAGGTAATAAAAGCTCGTCGCGCAAAAGGGCGTGCTCGTTTGACACCTTAAATAATTAGGCAATAGATAAAAAGTGAAACTATTAGCCCTTTACATAGGCGTTCATCTATTAAATTTCATCTTGATGATGGAAAAGCTGAAGCTTTCACTCCTTTTATCAGAAAATTATTTATCTGAAAAACTATAGAGCTAAGTAATGGTAGGGTGCACTTTTAGAAGGGAACTTCGATTACTGACTGCTGAACAATACAGTCACGTGTTTGCTGATGCGCGTCGTTTTGGTAATCAGTCCTTTACCTTATTGGTCAGGTTAAACGATCAAGGTCATCCTCGGTTAGGTTTAGCGATAGCTAAGAAAAGCGCCAAACGTTCGGTTGATCGCAACCGCATCAAGCGTCTGCTTCGTGAAAGCTTTAGAAACAGACAGCATCAACTCCCCTCAATCGATATAATTGCCCTATGTCGCCCTTCTGCCACTAAGCTGACAAATGAGCAGATACTACAACAGCTAGAAAAGCAATGGCGCTATATAGAGAAGAAACTCAAGGACGGATAATTTATTGTTCTCTGTCTCTTAACCCATAATGGTTATTGAATTCCTATTCATTAACCCCAAGATTCCCTTGCATATAGTATTAATTGCCTTTTTCAAGGATAGATAATGGATCAACAACGCCCCCTATTGTATTTCGCCCTGCTATTTTTAAGCTACTTAATCTGGACAGCGTGGATGCAAGACCATGCGCCCAAGCCTGTTATTACAGAGGCAAGTGGCACGGTAGCAACGCAAAATATCCCCAATGCTAGTAATAGCAATACTGCGAATAGATTGGATATTCCAGAAGGTGTCACCACTGCTCCAGCCGTAGCAACGGGAGCAGTACCCACTGAAGTAGCGCAAGCGAATAAAGCCAGCGAAATACACGTTAAGACCGATGTGCTTGATATTATTATCAGCACAGAAGGTGGCTCTATTGTTCAGGCTGATTTATTAACCTACCCTGTCAGTTTGGAAGAAAAAAAGCACCCAGTACGTGTATTAGATCGTGCTAAATCCTATGCTGCGCAATCGGGGCTTATCAGTACCACCTCAGAACTCGCACCAAATCATTACGCACAGTTTAGCTCGCCACAAAATAGCTATGAGCTTTTAGATGGCAGTACTGAGCTAGTTGTACCGCTAACGTGGACTAATGGTAAAGGCATCACCGTTACCAAACGCTTTACGTTCAAACAAGGAAGCTTTCTTGTAGCAGTTGATCAGGAAGTTGATAACCAAAGCGGTACGGTTTGGAAAGGCAATAACTATCAGCAATTAACGCATGGCGCAAGCAATTCATCAGGTGGAATGATGATGGGTGTACAAGCCTATGTGGGTGCGGCTTACTATAATGAAAAATATGAGAAAGTAAGCTTTTCAGATATGGAAGATGAAACGTTAAGCAATGTGATACAAGGGGGGTGGGCTGCGATGCTAGAGCATTATTTTGTTAGTGCATGGGTTCCGTCAAAAGAAGAAAAGAACACTTACTACACCAATTATATCCAGAAAAATAATCGCTATATCATGGGGGTTAAATCCCCTCAACAACAGATTGTCACTGGAACAAAAGCTGTCTTTAGCAACCAATTCTATGTTGGACCAAAAAATCAGGCAGAGCTAGAAAAAATATCACACGGTCTTGACTTAACCGTAGACTATGGTGTGTTTAGCTTTGTTTCCAAGCCCTTATTCTGGATTATGCAATTTATCCATAATGTCGTAGGCAACTGGGGTTGGACGATTATTCTTGTTACCCTATTGATCAAAATTGTCTTCTTCTATCCTTCTGCGATTAGTTACCGTTCAATGGCAAAAATGAAGAAAATGGCGCCCAAAATTAAAGAACTCAATGAGCGCTTCAAAGGTGATCCACAAGCCAAGCAAAAAGCAACAATGGATTTTTACCGCAAGGAAAAAATCAATCCGCTCGGTGGTTGTTTACCGATGTTAATCCAGATGCCCGTTTTTATGGGTCTCTACTGGGTACTCATAGAAAGTGTAGAATTACGTCAAGCACCATGGCTAGCATGGTATCAGGATTTATCCGTATTGGATCCTTACTACGTATTGCCATTGATTTTTGGCGCCAGCATGTTCTTCCAGCAAAAACTGAACCCACCACAAATGGATCCAATGCAGCAGAAGATATTCGCCTTTTTGCCGATCGTCTTTACGGTCATGTTCCTTTTCTTCCCCGCAGGTTTAGTTCTGTACTGGGTAGTTAACAACCTTCTTTCCATCGCACAACAATGGTTTATTACCCGCCAAATTGAAGCAGGAAACAGCACCAGTGTGATTGCGTTAGGTAAAAAATTAATCAAAAAGGACTCTTAGATATTTTCTTGGAGTAGTCTTATATGCTTTTATAGGGGGCGTAATCTTCTGTGTATTCCGCCTGTTTTGTGATTAAAAAATGACAACACGGCAAGACACCATCGTAGCAGTAGCCACCCCACCAGGACGCGGTGGGGTCGGCATAATTCGCGTATCAGGCGATCTTTGCCCTCAAATAGCCAATAAAATACTAGCTATAATCCCTCCTCCGCGCAAAGCAATTTACAGCGAATTCAAAGCCGATCAGCAACAAATAATAGACAATGGCATAGCCCTTTATTTCCCAGCACCTCATTCTTTCACAGGTGAGCATGTCCTCGAATTACAAGGACACGGTGGTCCTATCGTCCTAGATATACTACTCAAGCGTTGCCTAGCATTAGGCGCACGTTTAGCAAGGCCAGGTGAATTTTCAGAACGCGCCTTTCTAAATGATAAAATGGATTTAACCCAAGCAGAAGCCATTTCAGATTTAATCGACAGTAGCTCCGAACAAGCAGCACGCTCTGCCCTGCGCTCATTACAAGGGCATTTTTCAGAGGCAATCAATCAATTACTACAAGGGCTTATCGAACTACGCGTTTATGTAGAAGCCGCCTTAGACTTTCCAGAAGAAGAAATAGACTTTCTCGCCGATAGAGCGGTTACAGACCGCTTAGATAACATCAAACAACAACTTCAAGCTATCTTCAATAAAGCCAAACAAGGCAGTCTACTGCGTGAAGGAATGCAACTAGTCATCGTCGGCCGACCCAATGCAGGCAAATCCAGTTTATTAAACGCCCTATCAGGTAGCGACTCCGCTATCGTCACCGATGTCGCAGGAACAACCCGTGATGTACTGCGTGAAAGCATCAACCTAGAGGGTATGCCGTTACATATTATCGATACTGCAGGTCTACGCGACAGTGATGACCCCGTAGAAAAAATTGGCATAGAACGAGCATGGCAAGAAATCGAAAAAGCAGACCTGATTTTATTACTAATCGACGAAACCAATAGTGACAGCAAAGACAATCAAGATATTCTAGCGCGTCTGCCTAAAAAACTACCTATTCTACAAGTCCATAATAAAATAGACCTAAGCAATACCAGCGCAGGACAGCGCAATAATAAACTCTATATCTCCGCTAAACAGCACCTAGGCATTACTGAGTTAAAACAAGCACTAAAACAACGCATGGGTTATCAAAGCGAAGTCGAAGACAGCTTTA
This sequence comes from Leucothrix mucor, assembly GCA_011322515.1. Taxonomy (GTDB): domain Bacteria; phylum Pseudomonadota; class Gammaproteobacteria; order Thiotrichales; family Thiotrichaceae; genus JAGLBW01. Next base: position 166 of record DRMS01000398.1, on the reverse strand, counting down.
TTGCTCGTCGTCGTCATTTACAAGCATTAGAAGAAACCCAGCAAGCAGTAGATCATGCTGAAATACAGTTAAAAGAATACAACGCAGGTGAATTAATGGCAGAAGAATTGCGTCTAGCACAAGACACACTAGGGCAGATAACAGGACGCTATACGCCAGATGATTT
>DRMS01000397.1 GCA_011322515.1 Leucothrix mucor | reverse complement strand
TCTCCAGGGTTTGCTATTGGTCCCCCTGCCTGTGCTTTAAGGTCTTTCGCCCGACCATCCCAGAATTGCGCCAGATTATAGGTAGCATTCAGAACAGTAGGTGAGTTAATGGGGCCTTGATTCCACTTATGTCCAATGGATGATTTAAGATTATCGGTTCCCCCCATGCTCAAGTTGTGGCATGAATTACAAGAAATAAAACCTGATTTTGATAAGCGGGGGTCAAAGAATAACTTTTTTCCTAATTCAGCCTGCGCAGCATTAATACCTTTAGGTGTTTCTATTGCTTGGATAGGCTCATTGCTAGCTAGTACAAGTGGAGTCAGCATTAAACCAATGCTAGAGAGTAAAAAACTACTTCCTTTTTTCATCTTTATTCCTTGAAAATTGATAACGGGATACAGCTATAGTTTTTCAGATAGGTAATATCAAAATTCAAGGAGTTTAAGCTTTACCCAGATGCTCTAATACAGATGGATAAGGATAAAGTTTGAACTCCTGTGGGAATTTAATAGGTGGATATCTATAGTTCTATAAACTGTAGTGGGGGATTAGCTTAATGATATATTGATAAAATAGGGTTATATACCTAGGAGGTATACCGATTATCCGAAAAATAAACCAGTTATAAAATTATCATTGACATAGATCAAAAACCTAAACCAATAATAGATTGATTATGCTACAATTTAAAATAATGAATTATGATGTTGGTGATAAGTTTTGCTTATTGTTATTTATTAGCTAGCTGAATGAAAATTAATTATAATAATTTCATATCCTTTATATGGAAGTAAAGTGGCTACCAACTTAAGGCGAGACAAGTAAAGTCATAGCAAACAACCCGCACCTTCGACAAGCTCAGGGAGCTAGCCCTTCGGTAGACTCAGGACACCGCTTCCTGAGCTTGTCGAAGGATGCGGGTGAATAGCAGAAACATGAACTGTCCCATCTTAAACTGGTAGCCTAAAAGGGCAAGTAAGATGGATAAAATCATTGCTTGGAACTTTCTAACCTACTTTTTAGATATATAAGGATGCCCTTTTGGTGATTAAAACACACTTAACTGCGTAACATCAGTTAGGTAAAGAGCCTATAGACATTCATTTATTAAATTTCCGCACCCTTCAATTCCGCTCAGGGAGCTGTACCCTGAGCGGAGTCGAAGGGTGCAATTATTTATGTGAAAAACTATAGGATCTTATTTGAAAAAATCAAGAACACTATCCGTAAATGATTTTTCTTTCGTTTCTTCTTTTGCTCCTGTCTTTATTACATCGTTTTTACTGTCTGCCTGAGGCTTTTCTTTTATGGCAGGTTGTGTGCTTTTCAATGCAATAATTTTCTCTAAAATGCGTGTATCATCCCATTCTCTAGGACCCGTTGCGCTATAAGCAACCGTGCCATTTGGACTAATAATATAAGTCGTTGGTAATCCTCTAACTCTCCAAGCATCAAGTGACTCACTTAAGGGGTCTAGTAAAATGGGAAAATCAATAGGATGTTCATTCTGAAATACATGCACATTCGACTCATCCTCGCCAATATTAATTGCCAGCATTTGTACTCCCTCCGCTTTTAAATGTTTCCAAGCGCGATTCATCGAAGGCATTTCTTTACGACAAGGCGGACACCATGTTGCCCAAAAATTGATAACAAGTGTTTTACCCTTATAGTCCGATAGCTTATGAATTTTATCGTCCAAATCAGGATACTCAAATGCTGGTGCGATTGACTTACCAGAGAGTTGCTTTAGTAAAGGTCGTTCCGCAACAGCCTGAGTTGAAATAAATATAAGCAAAAATAAGTAGGAAAATAGTATAGATTTGTTGAACATAATACGCCCTTAAATGTTAGAAATTATTTTTAAATTTTATGAAAAACCCATGCCCCTGTAAATCATCATCTGAATACAAAGTTTGTTGTGCGCCTTATCATAGCGGAAAACAAAGCGCTCGGACAGCCGAAGCATTAATGCGCTCCCGCTACAGCGCTTATGTGCTACAGAACCCACATTATTTATTTAAAACATGGCATAAACAAACACGTCCCTCATTACAAAGCCTATTACAACTAGGTGATACGCAATGGATAAGCCTGAAAATCACAAAAATTGAATTAGGAATGCAACAAGATACGACAGGAATTGTTACGTTTACTGCTACCTATGTGCATAACGGGCAGATAGGACAGTTAACTGAAACTAGTTCTTTTGAGAAAGTGCAGGAAAAGTGGGTTTATATTGGGGCAGAATAATCTTAATCATTTCAATTTGTGGCTGTGAATTTAATATAGATTACTATTTTATCCGAAAAAATAGTAAGAACTACTTAACTCTATTTGAAATTTTATTTTAAAAGCAATAAGGCTACCAACTTAAGGTGGGACAAGTAACCTCATAGCAAACAACCTGGGCCCTTCGACAAGCTCAGGGAGCTAGCTTCCTGAGCTTGTCGAAGGGTGCAAGTGAATAGCGGAAAAATGAACTGTCCCGCCTTAAACTGGTAGCCAGCAATAATAATAAAAATGTTTGGCATACTAGGAACCTGTCCGATAACTAGCATGATTAATTTTTACATACTGTATGTAGTGTATTTGTAAAATTACAGTCACAACATGCAGAGAAAAATATGAAATTCTTTAGTTGTCGGACAGCCTCTTAGCTATCTATGAAAAGATCGCGGTATCTCATTTTCCATAGGGAAAAGACACCCAAATAATGCTACTTTTACCTTCTTCCCTTGGTGTGAGCTTTATTATCGCGGAGTTCTGCTCTAGTAATTTACCTAGATCCGCTAAGGATTCTTCTTTATAGAGCGCTTCAATCGTATCGTAGTCAAAAATGCTTATACACAGGTTGGCGTAGTGTCCTGTTGCCCATGTTTTAACAAAAATACTTTCATTACCTTGATGCCATGTTGTGGCTGCTTGTTGTAATAATTTTGTAGTGATTTGAAATAAATCGGTTGAGCTGGCGCGTATTTTTGGCACAGAGCTTAGCTGTTTATTGAATTTTGCGGATGTGCTTGCATCCTCTGAAACACTTTTAAAGGCAGATTGAATGACATGGTTAAAATCAAAACTAACCTGCTTATCCTTGTTTTTTTGCGGATCAATCAATGTATTTAGCTGATACAGATTATTATACATACCATCCATATCGCCAATCATTAGATCCATTTTATCTTTATACTGCGCCACTACCTGATTTTCTTTTAGGTTTTTTAAAAAGGAAATATGTGTTGCTAGTGCAGGTATGCTTGTACTTAGATGCTTAAATGTAGTTAGGCTAAGTTGTCCTGATGCAGCTTGTTGCTCTATCTGTGCAATATTTATATTTGCCTGTTTTACATGCGCTTCGGATTCTAGTAACTGTTGTTCAATCGTTTTATTTTTAGCACTGGCAAGTAATATTTCTTTGCTGATGTTGCGCAGTCTGAATAAAAACCATACTAATAATGCTAATAACATTACTGCACCTGCAAGTATTATTTGCTGTAATTTTTTTATGCGCTGTTTTACCGCATCTTGTGATTTGGCATATTGATTGACAAGATTATTTGACAGTGTGGAAATATCAACCGACATAGCACTCTGTAGGGTTTTGTCAACTTCTGGTTTATGCTTAATGACTAGGCGAGAATGGATAAAATAATCCTGCATTTTAGCTTTTATGTCAGCACTAGTATCTTGAGACTCCAGTTTTTCCAGTGTTTTTTTAACTTTTTCAGCACTGACGGTATTTAGTAAATATTGATTCATTTTCAGTGTTGATATGTTCAGTAAGTTATTGGTTAATCGGTCTTGTTGATCACTACTTTCAGCTAAAGCTTGTTGCGCTATCTCTCCAGCTTCAGGTAAATAACGAACTGAGTTACGCACAATAGCCTGTTCTGATTTATAATTTTCAACCGCTTCGTTTTTGGTAGCAAAGGAATGTTTATAAATTTGATATTGTTTCGCTGTTTTCTTGCCTACTATTTTTTCATCTGACATGCCACGTTGATTGAGAGAGCCTAATGCCTGACGTATCTTGATCATATAACTAGTTAGCTGATCAAAATCTTGCAAGGTGTAATTATGCGTTTTTAATATATTTTCACTCCATTTTGCATCCAGACGTTGCAAGCTATTAAGCGTTACCATATTTTCTTCAAAGCCATTATTTCGGGTCTTTTCAATAAAATAATATGCGCCTGCAATGGCTACGATAGAGAGTACAGTCAGCAATAGAGCTAATGTTATTGCAATACTAAAACCTTTTTGTAATCGCATTATTTTCCCTCCTGTTTTAACGCAGGATGTTCGCCAACCAGTGTTTTAATAAAATGCACAATTGCTTCCTTGTCCTCGTCAGGTGCTTTGCGTCCAAGCTGATGTTCAAACATAATATCAACCGCATCCCTTAATGTTTCAGCTTTTCCATTATGCAGATAAGGAGGGGTTAAGGCTGCCATACGCAAGGACGGAACTTTAAAGCGATGCATATCTGCGAGCTTACCAGTAACATTAAAACGACCCTTATCACCTACTGTTATTTCGTCTTGTTTTTCAAAATAAGAGGTAATGACACCAAAGACCTGATACATATTGCCACCCACATTAGCTCCTTGATGGCAGGAGGCGCAACCATAGCGCTTAAATAGGCGATAGCCCTCTTTGGCTTGCTCATCAATGGCATCAATATTGCCTTTAAGATATTGATCAAAAGGGGAGTTTACCGTAACAAGTGAACGCTCAAATTCTGCAATGGCATCTTTAATATGTTGGCGGGAAATTGCATTATCATCTTCTTTGTAAATGGCTTTAAATTCATCAGAATAGGTCTTATCTTTATAAAGTTTACTAACCACCTCCGACCATAGTGAACCCATTTCAACTTTTTCTTGTACTGGACCATCAACCTGATCTTCTAATGTTTCAGCGCGCCCATCCCAAAATTGTCGAAATAATAAACCACTATTATAAACAGTGGGTGAATTAACACCACCAACACCGCCGTTAATGCCCACCGACAGAGCTTTGTTGTCAGCCCCGCCAAGTGCAAGGTTGTGACAACCAGCACAAGCAATACTGTCATCTTTGGATAGGCGCACATCATGAAATAGGCGTTCGCCCAATTTTACTTTCAGCATATTTAGATTTTTTGGCGCTTCCAATGGTTTGAGTGGTTCATAATCTGCGTATAAGCTTGAAGCTACAATAAAAAGTGAGCTAATAAATAAGGAGTGAAGTGTATATTTACGTAGGGAATTAGGTAAAGCATGTTGAATGGATTTTCTCTTTTGTCGAGAGTGAGTGCTAGAAAGGAGAAACGCTAGTGTCATAGAGCAGTGTTGTCCATTTTTATTTTTACAAACTAGAAGAGTGGTGGAAATTAGCACAATTAACTTGATCATTTAGTAGAAAATAGAGAATTTTCCTATGAAATATTTTTATTATCTTGATTAATTGTATATATTCAGTGTGAATAATAAGCCTAATAGAGAGGACAAGGATTCTATTTGTAGAAAGATTGCCCTCTCTATGGCTTCCCTACAGGCTTGATGAGATTTCCTATAGGAACGCCTATTGGATTGGAAATGATCAGGTGATTGCTTGAATGCTCAGAGCATTTAATTCAAAAATGCTAATATTTCTTTCTCTATATCTTCTTTGGCAATAATTGTTTTTTGCGTAATTTCTTTAGTAAACAAAGCATTGATCTGTT
>DRMS01000396.1 GCA_011322515.1 Leucothrix mucor | reverse complement strand
TTCCTTGTGCTCCTATAGATCCAGTTGCTCCTTGCGTAAATTCCTTGCTTTCATATAGGCTGTAACGATCTCCTAATTCAGCAAAATGCGCCTGATTATTCTGAATATTTTTATACTCTCCTTTAGATTTCCACCACTTCATCCGTGACTTTAAAAGGACGTATTCTTCTTGTTCTGCATCTGAAAGTGGCGTTAATAATAGTTGCAGCCTTTTTGCATCGTCATAATAATCCCTTTCTTCTCTGTGAGTGGTTGCATGTTCAGATTCTTGATTTTTTAGCGCCGTGCGCATCATATCGCTATCTTCTACACTGGTTTTCTCTTTTGCTTTAACAACTTGTGATTTTTTCTGTTCTTTGTTAGCTATTTTAGATTCTGGACTTGCCTGTTCTCTTTTTATTTCTTGTGCTGATAGTTTCTGTAAGGTTTGTTTTTCAGCTAATAACTTTTTTAATTTCCTACTCCATTCATGGCGTTTATCCGATTTATTTTTAACGTACAAATCGATCATTTTATTTGCATGTTTAATTTCAAAAGGTAATTGGTGTAGACGTTTTTCCCGTGCTTTTTGGAGCGTTTTGTATTTTGCTAGTTCAGACGCTGACAGTGCCTTTATAGATTGATTTGAAGCAATTTGACTTCCTGATGCTATACTCTTTAATAATTGTTGCAGTCTTTTAACTTCTACATTATGGCTATCTCTTTCCTTTCGATGGGAAGTTGCAAGATCAGGCTTTTTATTCCTGAGTGCCGTACGCATATTAGCATCCGCTACTTTGGCTTTTTCACTGGCTTTGACAATTTGTGTTTTTATCTCTTCCCTGCTGAAAGCTTGAGTATTTAAGCTTGAAGCTCCCTCTTGCTGGGGTATTCCACTTAATAAGTGCTGAAGTCTTTTTGATTCAACATTGTATTGATCCCTTTTTTGTTTGTAGGTCTCAATTTGTTGCTGATTTCTATTTTTTAGAGCAACCCTCATTTTACTATCTGCATTTTTAGCCTTCGTATTCGCTTCTACAATTTGCTCTTTTATTTGCTCTCTAGTAAATTTTTGTGCAACTGCGCCTGTATCTTGCTTTTTAGAGGCGCTAGGTTGGCTTGAAGACGAATCTCTTTTTAATCTTGCTATTTTATTATTACGTTTGCTAATTTTCTCTATCAAACTGGAGTGATGTGTCCAATCTTTACTTTTTAATGCGTTAACTTGGGCTTTTTTTGCTTCATTTTTAAAATTCTGTATTTCAACTTGAAGTTGGGCAATGCGTTGTGCTGTATTGATTGTATTGGACATAAATACCCCTTGTGCATATGTCATTTTGATAAACTAATGGCATTAACTAATCCTATAGAAATAATTAACTTTATGTATGTGATTGTAAAACATACAGGGGGAAATGTTTACTTGTCAATCACTTTGTTAATATTTTATTCAGATTAAAAGGTGCATTACTACAAACCCATCAGAAAAAGGATAGGAACACCTATCGATCTATCTAAAGAAATGAACATTTATTGAATAATATAAGCGCTATCCTTTATGGTAGGCTGTCTATATGATATTTTGTGTCACTTTCCAAACTCTCTAAAAGTAGAAACAAATGAAAAAATTACTAATCCTAATCCTATTCCTTATCTTTAGCTGGGCTGGCTCTACATGGTTTATTGGCAATGAAACCGAGTCATTGCTTAAAACCTATATGCAAAATACTAAAAATGCCTATGCAAAAATGGGCGTGGACACTAATTTTCATATAAAAAATTATAAAAAATCCTTTTTAAAATCAACCGCAACAACGGTCATGAGTCTAAACACAGGTGATCCTGCTATTGATGAGTTATTTGGCGAACTTCAATTTAATAACAGCATTTCGCATGGACCTATTTTATTTACCAATACTTCACCTAGCTTTGGTACAGCGCATATTCACTCTGAGTTGGATGTCAGCTCGCTAGAGTCGGAAACGCAAGACCTCATTAAAAAACTATTTGCTGATAAAAACCCACTCACTGGCACTATCATTTTTGGTCTTAGTGATAGTGCTGATTATGATCTAAGCATTCCTGCGGTTGATGTTAAGGAGGGAAAGTCACAGTTCAGCCTTAAAGAGGGTATTCATATAACAGGAACGATCAATAAAACTACGTTAATGGGAACGACAAATAGTACGATCGGTGCGTTGCATATTATTGATGATGGCTTAAATATAGACACATCAGCTTCTAGTGTCGAAGTCGATATGCAAGGCATGATCGCGGGGCAGATGATTGGACTCATTCATTTTGTAACGCCATCGGTAAAAATTACAGGAGACGATGTGCCTCCCCTCAGCTTTGGACTTGATCTTTTGAGTGATACACGTAGGGCTGGTGATAAGGCTTTGGATGGTGATATAAAAATCATTGCATCAAATATTGAAGCACCTATCGATATGAGCGAGATTAAACTCAGCACATCATTTAAAGCACTTCAGGTTAAAGGCTTGGAGCAATTGGCAGCCATTCAAAAAGACGTACAACAACTACAGTCAAGCACAATGAGTGAGAATATGAGTGCAAATGAGCAAGAAGCACTGATGGAGAAACTACAAAATCTACCTAATATTATGACTGTTGCGGTACAAAACACACTAAAGAAAGACAAAACAGAGCTACAAGTAAAAGCTGATATTGCATCAAAACAAGGTAATTCATTATTAGATATTAATGCGCGTTACATCGGTAATGGCGCTGATATTAATCTTGAAGAATTAATAACAGGGGGGTTAGCAAGCGTGCAAAAAATAATCAATGTAAACATTGACTTTAGCGCACCCAAAGCAATGATTACCTCAACACCTGCTGTATTTTTTCTTCCCTCTTTGCTAAAACAAGGCGTGATAACTGAGAATACTGATAATTTTAGTTTGAAAGCAATTTTCGATACAGATAGCATTGATTTAAATGGTAAATCGATGCGTGCTGATGACTTTGTTGAGCTAATGGAAACCTTGGGACTTGGTGGCGGTGGAAATGATGAATTACCCGTAGGGATAGAGTTACCTGAAGGAGCAGATATACCAATGGATGGTCTTCCTCCTGCATTGCTTGAGGAGTTATCTAAGCAAACGGATGAAGAACTTGAGGCACAGGAGGTGCCTAAAGAGATTATTGAGCAGATTAAAAAAATGCAGGAGAAGACAGAGTAATTTTTATAGCGGATAAACAGGAAATAATATGATGGAAGCAGCAAACATAGCACTAATTAATAATGAAGAATACTTACAAGGAGAGCTTGAAAGTGATGTACGCCATGAGTTTTATGATGGCTATGTTTATGCAATGGCTGGAGCGGGTGCTAAACATAATATTATTTCAGGTAATTTTTATAGTTTGCTAAGGCAAAAAGCCAGAGGCACAAAATGTCAGACCTTTATTGCTGACATGAAACTGTATATTCCTGATTTAAACCGCTTTTATTATCCTGATATTTTACTAGCTTGTGATCCTTATGATAATAATGAATATTACAAACAGAATCCCTGTCTTATTATTGAGGTTTTATCCCCGTCAACAGAAAATATTGATCGTCGAGAAAAACTACACGCCTACCAAAATATAGACTCATTAAAAGAATACCTGCTGGTATCGCAAGAAAAAATGCAGATAGAGATATACCGTCGCAGTGGCAAGTTTTGGCAGTATTTATTATTAGAAAAAGAGGATGATGTATTGCAACTAAGTTGCCTTGAGATGGAATTATCATTGACAGATATTTATGAAGAAGTATTTCTACAGACCCCCCCCCTAAAAAATGAATGTAAAAAAACTTGAACTATTAGCCCCAGGCGGTGATATAGAGGCGATTAAAGCAGCGATAGTGGCAGGAGCAAATGCAGTTTACTGTGGTTTGGATACCTTTAATGCGCGCAATCGTGCCACTAATCTTTCTTTTGATCAACTCATTGGCATATTACGTTTGGCGCATAAGTACCATTGCCAAGTATTTTTAACCCTTAATGTAGTAATTCTGGAGCAAGAGATTCCTGCGCTGTTTAAGCTATTAAATAAATTAGTCAATACACGGCTTGATGGCATTATCGTGCAAGATTTGGGGCTATTTTATCTGGTTGAAAAATATTTCCCCACGCTAAAGATACATGCATCAACCCAATTAACTACCGTTAATGCAGGACAGGTGGAATTTTTAGCGAAAGTGGGGGCATCACGGCTAAATTTATCGCGTGAATTAAACCTTGATGAGATTAAAACCCTGACTCATCTTGCACATCAATATCATATGTTAGCCGAAGTATTTGTGCATGGCTCATTATGTATCGCCTTCTCAGGACAGTGTTATTCTAGCTCGGTAAGTGTGGGTAATTCAGGTAATCGTGGACGTTGTAGCCAAGCTTGTCGTGATGAGTATGAAACCACCCCTACGGGTAAAAACTTCCCACTTAATCTTAAAGATAACTCCGCCTATTTTGATTTGCCTGAGTTGGTCGATGCAGGGGTGGACTCGCTAAAAATAGAGGGGCGCATTAAAGGAGCGCATTATGTGTATACCGTTATTGATAGCTGGCGTAGACAAATAGATCGTTTTATGGCAACAGGTAGCTTGTTAAAAAATGATGATAATTTACGCAAAGTCTTTAACCGTGATTTTACCAACTCATTTTTAAAAGCCGATCTAAGCAAAGATATGTTTATTGATAATGTACGTGATAATAGCGTGCAATACGCATTAAAAAAACATCATGCCGTTGGTATTGTACACATTGAAGCGGTTAAGAAAACACTTTACAAGGATAAAAATGCACTCGGTGCAACGCTAGAAGATAAGGTTAAACACCTGAGTATTGAAAAGCGTCAACTCACTCTACTCTTTTCAGGTCAGCTTGATCAGCCATTGCGGCTTACCGTGATGATCGTTGATCCTATTGAGGAAGGCGCAGATAAAAATAATGATTCACTGGTATTTGAGTCAGAGTCTGTATTAAGTGCGGCAACTGAAAAAGGATTGGATAGCGCCATACTTGAAAAGCGTTTTAAGAATTTAAGTGCTGATTATGAGATTGAGCGCTTTGACTTTTCTGAATTAGACACTAATTTGCGACTCCCCTTTCGAGAACTCACGCAGATTAAAAATAAACTCACCTTTTTGCTGAATGATTCACTTGCTTTAATTGCACCCGTGAAGGTTCCCAAATTAACAAAGCATCCTAAGGTAAACCAAACTCCAACCTTATCCCTCTTAATTAGTGAAGAAAAAGATATTTATCTGAGTGAGATAACCGATGCAGATGTGTATTTTAAACTACCCGAAAGTTATAAAAAGGACACATCAAAATACAGTAATCTGTTAAAAAATAATCCACGCCTAATCCCTTGGTTTCCTGCGGTATTAATTGGTAAAGATTATGATGCAGCAGTGAGAATATTAGAGGAGGTTAAGCCGCAGCGTATCGTGAGCAATAACACAGGTATTGCCTATAAAGCTTATACAATGGGGATTAAATGGATCGCAGGGCCGTTTCTCAATACCACTAACTCTTATGCGTTGCGAACGATGAAAGAAACACTAAACTGTGCAGGTGCTTTTCTTTCTAATGAAATTAATCAGATGCAGATTAGGAAAATTCATCGACCTGAAAATTTTAAACTGCTTTATAGT
>DRMS01000395.1 GCA_011322515.1 Leucothrix mucor | reverse complement strand
AGGTAAATCGGTGATGTTAGCCGCAGGCGACACCTTTCGTGCTGCCGCTGTAGAACAATTGCAGGTTTGGGGTAAGCGCAATGATATTCCTGTTATCGCGCAGGGAACAGGGGCAGACAGCGCATCGGTTATCTATGATGCAATGGAATCTGCTAAAGCACGTAATATCGACGTACTACTTGCCGATACCGCAGGGCGTTTGCATACCCAAGGCAACCTTATGGAAGAGTTGGTAAAAGTTAAGCGCGTAATGCAAAAAATTGACCCAGAAGCACCGCATGAAGTAATGTTAGTGATCGATGCAAGCATTGGGCAAAATGCATTAGCACAGGCGAAAGAATTTAACAGCGCTATTGGCGTAACAGGGATTACGGTGACTAAATTAGACGGTACGGCAAAAGGAGGTATTTTATTTGCCATAGCAGAGCAAGCTGGGGTTCCCGTACGTTTTATTGGGGTAGGAGAAAGTATTGATGACTTGCAGGAATTTAGCGCAAGTGAGTTTGTTAGAGCGTTGCTAGGTGAGCATGCCGATGGGACTCATACCAAAGAGTAAAAGTTATTAATATACAATATATGAATGCTATCTCAAGAAAACAAGCGAGCAAAATATTAGAGTTATTGTGGCTTTCTACTTTCTACTGTATGAGTTAAATCCGCCCAGCACCAACAACTTTGCGCTTCCAATAGTTATTAAGTTTTGCAATGCTTACTGTCTTACCTCTACGTGGCGCATGAATAAATTGATCTTTCCCTAAATAAATTCCGACATGATTAACACGAACCTGTTTGCGGCGGCGTGTATGGAAGAAAATGAGGTCGCCTGTTTGCATTTGTGCAAGTGAAATACGTTTAGTTTGTTTATACTGCGATGCAGCAGTACGTGGTAGGAATATATTCGCTTTTTTAAACGCATATTGAATTAAGCCACTGCAATCAAATCCTTTTTTAGGGCTACTACCTCCCCAACGATAGGGGATTCTTAGTTGTTTTTTGGCGATGATAGCAGCGCGCTGTTTGAGATTATTTTGTTTGGTTTTCAGTTGTTTGGTGTTTTTAGCGTTATTCAACACCAGTTGTTGATAAGCCAATTCTAGTATTGATGTGTCAATCTGCTTGCGTTGATTTTTGTTTTTTTGTGTCGCCAGAGTATAGCTTGGGAGACTAAGAAGAACACAAAAAGCAGTGGTAAATACCCAGTTATTATTATGCATAATATTCCTGTTGTTAGTGGAGCCACTTGAAAAATCAGGCAATAATTAACTAAATTCACACTCATAGCCTATATAAGCAGGGGGACGTAATCACTCTAACATTTTGTCTGTACCCAAAAAGCGGGGTGTAGCAATTTATTGTTCGATCTTCTACGTTATCGTAGCCTGCCACGCGCCTCAATAATGCCTTGGAGTTCGAAAAATATACATTGAAAATTTTGTTAGATTTATTATGTCCTCCTACTTATTGTGTTTTTTGAAAATTATAAAGCTCAATATATAGATTTTTTTCAAATTGCGATAATTTTGCAAGTAGCTTTGTGGTATCGAGGTTTCTGGTTAACATCTTAGCGTAAACAGCCAAAGTTATCAAAATAATTTATGAGCGGTATATATAAAACTAACCACTTGTCTGAATAATCGCATAATCATGGGTAATGGTTGCCGTTTCAGCCAACATAATAGAAGCAGAACAATATTTTTCTGCAGATAAGTTAATTGCTCTGGCTACTTTTGTTTCATTCAGATGCTTACCTTCAATAATAAAGTGAAGATGAATTTCGGTGAATACTTTGGGTATGCTATCAGCGCGTTTAGCACTAATTTCTACTTCGCAATTACTAATATCTTGACGACCTTTTGTTAACATTGAGACAACATCGAATGATGAGCACCCCCCTAGACCAAGCAGTAGCATTTCCATTGGACGAATGCCTAAATCACGACCACCCGCTTCGGGAGGGCCATCCATAACGATGGAATGACCGCTGGCGGATTCACCAACAAAACTCATATTATCTAGCCATTTTACGCGTGATTTCATGTGGTTATTCTCTTTGATAAAAATATTAAACCACGGAACATGCAGAAACACACGGAAAAACATCTTTTTATTTCAGTGTATTTTGTGTGTTCTGTGGTTAACTAGTTTTTAGTTTATTTTCAATAGTATCCATAAGCAATCCCGCTATATTAGCAGAATACAGAGTATCTAGTTCACGAATACAGGTGGGGCTGGTGACATTGATTTCAGTTAGGTAATCGCCGATGACATCTAAACCAACAAACATTAGCCCCATTTCTTTTAATGTCGGCGCTACTCTTTGGCAAATTTCTTTATCACGCTGTGTCAGTTCAACACCTTTATAACTTGCGCCAGCAGCTAAATTAGCGCGTCCCTCTCCTGCGGCGGGTATACGTGCCAATGCATAAGGGAAGGGTTCACCGTCTATCAGTAGAATGCGTTTATCGCCTTCACTATATTCAGGAAGAAAACGCTGCGCCATAATGGTTTGCTGACCTTTGTTAGTGATTGCTTCCAAAATAACATTACGATTGGTATCACCTTGGCGAATCTGAAAAATCATTTCTCCGCCCATGCCATCCAGTGGTTTAACAACAATATGCTGGTGTTTATCATGGAAGTCTTTTATACGCTGCATATCTCGGCTGACTAAGGTTTCAGGGGAGCAGTCAGGAAATAATGCAGTAAAAAGTTTTTCATTAGCAGAGCGAATACTAGCAGGGCGGTTAACGATAAGCGTACCTTGCTTTTCTGCTAGTTCTAACAGGTAAGTGCTATAAATATACTCCATATCAAAAGGAGGATCTTTGCGCATTAAAGTGCAGTCTAGATGATGTAAAGGGGCGCTACTTTCATCAATTACTTCAAACCAGTTGTTTGGATTATCTTCTATTTTAATCTGTTTCATTTGTGCTGAGACAAGACCTGCTTCGACAAATAAATCTTGTTGTTGCATATAAAATAACTGCCAACCTCTACGTTGTGCTTCAAGCATCATCGCAAAAGTACTGTCTTTTTTAATATAAATTGATTCGATAGGATCCATAACGACCCCAAGCTTGAGATTAGTTTGCATAGCAATCCTGCTTAGGCTAGTCCAAGAAAATAAACGCGCAGATAGCATTTTTTCATTGGAGTAGTCTTAATAAAATGAATCTGAGAAGAAGTAGCGGTTCTTAATGAATGGAAACTATAGAGCAAATGACAGGCAAAAAAAAGGCGAACATAAAGTTCGCCCAAAGTTGCGAGGGAGCTGGTTTTAACAAGTAAGTAATTGAACTTGCTTGCTTTAAAATTGATATTGTTTGTTAATGTTTCATTAATATACAACATAGTTTTTGAAATAGCCAGATTAAATTTAATTATGTCAATAAAAAACAGATAAAGACCGTTAATCGGCGGGTGTGCATGAGTTCTATAGCTAAAATTATGATTTATTGATTAATATTTGATCATTTCGAGAATTATTACGGCTATCACTCTTTAAGCTTTATTATTAAATGCTCTTCTTTAACCTGAATATTTTCAATGCCATCAGCAAATGATTTCCAGAAACCTTCATTGCCACCAAATTCTTTCACCAGATCAACATTTTTTAAATTACCCAGCCAAGCATTGGGAATAGGCACGCCCCAGACACTCACGCCTTTTAGAATAACAATAGGTCGTTCAGCTTGATAAGCCAACTCCATTCCTGCACTTACCTTGAGTGTTTTTCCACCAAATAGTGGAAAATCGGGATCAAGGGGGATGATTAGTTTCGCACTAGCAAAGTCCTCGGCAAGATCAATCGCTAGTTTGTTGGCTAGATCGGTATTTTTTGCTAGCAATGCATTGAGTTCTTTTTCTGATAAAGAAATATTACGTTTTTTAGGATCCTCAGCATATTTTTCAGGCGTTAGAATGCCAACGTTCTGTTCGCTGTTTTTTGTTTGTTTAGCGCTTTTGGTCATTAACCCCGTGATACCAATGTCTCGGAGTTTGGACGCCAGTACTGATTCTTCTTTTTTGCTGAGTTCAACAGGCTCAAAATTCTTGGGGAATAGGTAAGCAGTAATTAACCATGTGGTGGCGGCAACCGAAATAATAACCGTGAGTAGCATTATGCCAAGGGTGCGTAAACATCCGCGTCCTTCGGGTTTATCGTTTCGTTTTATGGTGCTTTCATTTTCAAACATTTTATACCCT
>DRMS01000394.1 GCA_011322515.1 Leucothrix mucor | reverse complement strand
TCTCAATGGTATGGACTCCTCCCCTTTAATAAGTGCTTGTACTAAACTAAAGGGAATCAATCAAACATAAAGAGGAATCCATACTATGAAAAATACAACAATTATCAGCATTGCTCTAGCATCTGAAACGGGTGCAACCCGTCTTCCGCTCATGCTAATTTATTCTCCCAAAAAAACTCATCATTTGCAGCGGAAAAATAACGTTGTTGTTGCACTTTATTAATGTGAAAAGACATAAAGGCTTGCCAATCACCATTCAATGTTATACATCGTAAATTTAGCATTGCTTCAGCTCCTGACATGATCCAGCGCATTCCTGTTCTTTCCATTCTATCCTTAACAACGTAACGACAAGCCCCCTCAATTACACCTGAAGCAATGGGGTAGCCGTTTGCTAAGTACTCATTATATTTATGTTTCAAAAACTTTGTTTTTCCGAAACATTAAAATATCGCAGGATAAAGCGCCACCATCACGCAAGCGGTAAAGTTTATCTTTTGGTTTAGCGTGCCTTACTGTGGCAGGTGATAGCTTGTGTGTGGTGTATTTTTTCATAATGCTGGTACAGGAAAACGCTATTTTTTAGAATACCAGCAAATATACCAGCTCTAGGGATTGATACCAGCTTATTTAAGTTGATGCCTAGGTATTATAGGCTTTATAAATGCCCCATTTTATAAGGCTATCAGGGTAATAGTTTACCCCCCTGATATTTCAATATGGCGCACCCGATGCGATTCGAACGCATGACCTTCGGCTTCGGAGGCCGACACTCTATCCAGCTGAGCTACGGGTGCTTTATAGAAAAATAACGGTGCGGATTGTAACGGCTTCGCGCTACGCTGTCATTTTATCTTTAGCACTTTTTTCAGGCTATTTCTTTCTAAATAATCCTTCACTTATAGAGAATATTAGACTTTTCTCATATAATGTGCGCTTTATTTTTACTTGTAGAAACTAAATAAGGTGTTGCATTAGAATTACTCTATTGATTTTTATGCTATTTATTTTTAGCTTAGTGGTTGCTTTCTATTCGGGGTGTATTAAATACCTCCAATGGATTAGTGACTTATATCAAGTTTTATGTGAATACTTGTAAAATCTGAGCGTTATATTAACGCAATTTCGCTATTTTCCATAAAGAACCAGGAGATAATTTTATGGCTCATACAGTAAAGAAAGACCCATTCGTACCCATTCTTTTTTTAATAGGTGCTGGACTTATTGGGGGTGCTGTTTTTGTTCTCGTGACAAATTTATATACTACCGTTGTGCGCAACTCAATGAAAGGTGCAGAAGATAATAGCCGTCAGGTTGCGGTTGTTACTGAGAGCCTAAAACCAGTTGGTCATGTGGTAACGACTGCTGATGCTCCTGCTGTAGAAGCACCTGTAGCAACAGGAAGTGCCGATGGGGAGGCTACTTATAAGGCAACGTGTATCGCCTGTCATGGGACAGGCGCTGCAGGTGCTCCTTTGTTTGGTAGTAAAGAAAAATGGGAGCCTCGTGTTGCGACTGGATTAGACGCACTAATGCACACAGCACTTAATGGTAAAGGCGCAATGCCTGCTAGAGGCGGTAATCCAGCACTTTCTGATGCTGATATTAAAGCAGCGATTCTTTATATGACTAAAGCGGCTGGTTTTGATCTTGGTGGCGGTGATAAGGCTAAGAAAGAAGCGCCAGCGGCGACATCTGCAAAAACAGAGCCTACCAAAGGGGCATCAGTAGCAGAAAAGAAAGCGGAGCCTACTAAAGAAGACCCCGCAGCTCCAACACAGCCTGAGCCAGTTGCAAAGCCTAAGAAGCCAGAAACACCTACAACCCCTGATGCTCCAGAAGCTCCTGCCCCTAAGGCGGATTCAGCGCAAGCAGGGGCGGCAGTTGCTCCTGCTAAAGAGGAGAAACCAGCTCCAGCGGCGGATAATGCAGGTGGTGAAGATTTGGCAAAGGGTGAATCTATCTATAACAGAGTTTGCTTTGCATGTCATAAAACAGGCGTTGCAGGTGCTCCGCTATTTGGTGATAAAAAGCTTTGGGCTCCACGTATCGCAACAGGTATCGATGCTCTGCTGGGATCTGTAGTGAAAGGTAAAGGCGCAATGCCGCCTAGAGCGGGTACTTCATTGACTGATGCCGAATTGAAAAATGCTGTTGCCTATATTATCAGTAAGTCGCAATAAATTTTTGTAGAGACGTTGCTTGCAACGTCTAATAATTCGGATCAATAGATGGAAGTCTATGACATAAAAAAGCACTCTTATTAGGAGTGCTTTTTTATGTTCGTTGAATATTAGGACGTTTTAAGGAATGAATTTAGGCGACCAATTTAAGGCGGGACAGTTCATGTTTCTGCTATTCACCCGCACCCTTCGACAAGCTCAGGAAGCGGTGTCCTGAGTCTACCGAAGGGCTAGTTCCCTGAGCTTGTCGAAGGGTGCGGGTTGTTTGCTATGACGTTACTTGTCCCGCCTTAAGTTGGTAGCTTGAATTTACCTCTATTGCGCTGGTTTTTTGTTCCTGATTGGAGTATCTCAAGAGGCGCATAGTTACTCTACGCAACGATTGAGATGATTCAAGCAGGAGCAAAAGGGCAAGTAAGATGGGTAAAATCATTGCTTGGAACTTCCTTAGATGCAGAAACAATTAATTGCTAAAATTAGTCATATTTTCCATTTCTTCTGCAATGGGAGGTAGTTGATTAGCAACTGCATCGCCAACGGTTGCAGGGTCTGGTGTACTTAAAGAAGGCGCGCGCCATCCACCTGGCATTCGTCCTGCATCAAAAGGTGCATTAATCATTTTATCCCAAAGATCTCCCGTAAAGTCGGTATAAAAATCTGGCCAGATATGGCGTTCATCCCCCCATGCATGTTTTTCCTTTTTTATCTTTTTACGCATTGGATAGAGTTTTTTACCTATAGTATTGCTAGCTACAGTATTAACAACGTTATTCGTTTGTTGAGCAGGTATTTGTGGATAATTATAAGGCTGTTGATTTGGGTAAGGCGTTACAGGATAGGGGCGATAAGGAGCTGTTTGAGTCCAATTCTGCGCATAGGGCTGATAACGCGGGTAGGTTGTTGCATTAAACCTTTGTTGCGGATAAGCCCACTGTTTTGGTGCATAATTTGGTAGTTGCTGTTGCGGATAATTCCTATAAGCCTGCATTTGCTGTGGATAATAATACCCTTGTGTCTGCGTTTGAGGGTAATAATAGCGATTCTGCATGGGAGTAGCTTGCCTTTGATATCTTGCAGCAGGCACAGGTGTTTTATTTAAGGTACTAGTAGCAGACCTTATTTTAGTGGTGTCTTCACTATTTTTTTTAGCCTCAGAAAGCGGTGGAAATCCATCCTTGCTGCTCTCTGCAAATGTTACCCCAGAGATAATAGCTGATGTAAATAAACAGGCTACTAGTCGGAGGCGTTTGCTGTTGTTGTTCAAAATAGAGTGTAATTTCATTCTATGACCTCTGTCTTTATAATATCTCTCACGAAAACGCTGAGCACAAAAAATGCTTTATCTTTTCTTATACTTTGCGTTTTTGCGATATTTTTTGTTACTGCGTCAACCTACCGACTACCGCATTGTTGATTTTTTTAGAGTTTTTCTTACCAACCCCAACCTTTAAAAAACTGGTTAGGATTAAACCCATTGCCGTTACTATTTCCAAATGGCATGCTCGGCATTCCGCTCCAGCCTGAATTTTGCTTCTGCCTTGGTTGTACCGCAAATAATAATTGCTGTCTTGCCTGTGGCGGTAAATCTCTAGCCTGCATAATCTGTTGCAAAATTTGCATACGATTGCCTTTGTAGGAGCGGCGTGTCGGCTTGCCATCCTGACCTATAAAGCCAATTGAAGCGTCATAAATATCGTTGCTTAT
>DRMS01000393.1 GCA_011322515.1 Leucothrix mucor | reverse complement strand
TATGAGTCATTTTTTTAATCCAGAATTAGGATCAGTAAAGGCTTGGGTAACCTTAGCTATTAGCGCCGTTTATAGTGCCGTTACCTTGCTAATCGAGCCATTTTATATTGCCGCAAACTTTGCTCTTTATATTAATCGACGCACTCAATTAGAAGCATGGGATATAGAACTTTCCTTTCGCAAAATGGCGACACGCCTGTCTGAAAAGAAGGATGCGGGAATATGATGCGAGCCATTCTATTGCTATCTTTGATCCTATTGTCTCTATTTAGCAATAGCTATGCAGAAGAGTCCTTGCGCCCCATGTCAGAGGTGGATTATCTTGCCGAGGAGCGTCTATCGGCAAAACAATCCAAACAGATTATTACGGATATTGTTAATAGTGAAGATTTAAAAGGTAAAACAGGTAAAATATGGAAGATAAAAGAGTTTGATTTTGAAACTTCAAATGAAACACCTGTATGGATAAAAGCGCTCTCTATTATGGTTGCTAAAATCATTGAATATGCGCTTTGGATTTTATTATTTATTGCCGTACTAATGCTTTTTTTAACACGGCATCAATGGTTGCATCTCTTCTCAGCAGTAAAAGATAAAAAAGAAGAATATCAAGCACCCGATATTTTATTTGGTATGGATGTGCGTGAAGAATCCCTGCCTAATGACATAATCGGTGAAGCAAAATCATTATGGCAGCAACAAAAGGCGCGAGAGGCATTGAGCTTGTTGTATCGCGGTGCATTGGTGCATTTGCTGAATAAAGAAAAACTTTCACTAGATAATAGTCATACCGAAGGCGATATTTTAACATTGAGTAAAAAAACGCTGGCGGATAATAAGCAAGACTATTTAAGCCAATTAACTGCTCAATGGCAATTGATCGCCTATGCGCATCGCGTTCCCCAAGAGGATGCAATGGATTGGCTCTTCACCCATTGGCAGCAGGATTTTTCTAATGCCAGCGTTGCTGAGGTGAAATCATGAATAAAAAGGTAGCGTGGTTACTAGGCATTGTGCTACTTACTCTGTTTGTTTGGGGGGCGTATAAACTTTATCAACGTCTTGAACTGGTTGAAACAGAAGAAAAAATCACCCTTAAAGGTGAGGCTACAAAAAATCCACTGTATGCCGCGCGTATTTTTTTAAACCGCATGGGAATACCTGCAAGCTCTAAACAAAGCTTGCAAGGTTTAAAGGCATTACCCGAAACCGATACCTTGCTCATTATCAGTTCCAAGCGCTCCACTCTATCACGACAGGGGACGGATGATTTATATGCATGGGTGAATAATGGCGGGCATTTAATTGCATTGACCACTGTGGACTATGACTTTAGTGATTATGAAATGGAAGATGAGGATGAAAAAATTCCTTCATCTGATCCTTTGCAGGCATTATTAGGGGTAAGAACAGGAGAGCGAGTTTCTGTTTTTGGTAAAAAAACTCAGTTTAAGATAGCGTTAAAAGACGTAAAGCATCCACTGGAGTTACAAGGCGAAAGCTTTTATCCGATTGAAAGCCTCTCTGGTTTTTCACTCGATGATGAAATTATTAAAATAAAAAATGAAGCCTTTATATTACGCCGTCACATTGGCAAAGGTATGATTACCTTAGTCGCTGACTTAGATTTTATAAATAATCGCAATATAAGAAAAGCAGATCATGCTGAGATTTTATGGCAATTAGCGCATGGTTTAGACATACCAGAAAATGTATGGCTAATTCATAATGATGAAGTACCCGCGCTATGGCGCTTACTATGGAAACACGCATGGGCATTGATTGTTAGCCTAACGCTGATGTTTGTTTTATGGCTGTATCGCGCCGCGCATCGCTTTGGACCGATGATCCCAAAAGCATCTGAAGACCGCCGTAGTTTGTTAGAGCATATTAATGCCAGCGGTAATTTTTATTGGAAGCATCAGCAAAAAGCCAAACTAATCGCCAGTACTCGTGAAGCACTGAATCAACGTTTAGCCATTACCCATCCTGGCTGGAAACAATTATCCAATGCAGAAAAAGTGGCGCAATTAGCAGCACGCTTAGAGCGTCCTCAAGAAGAAATTCAACAACTTTTATTTGATCCAAACTATGGGTTAAATAAAAGAAAGAGCGATGACTTTATCCAATTAATAAAACAATTAGAGCAGGTAAGAACCTCATTATGACCTCAATGACACTGACACAAGCAAGCGAATTAGCGCAACGTATTAAAATAGAAATCAGCAAAGCGGTAATAGGGCAGCAACAGGTGGTGCATGAAACACTCCTTGCTTTAATCGCAGGGGGCAATGTGCTCATTGAGGGCGTGCCAGGGTTGGGCAAAACGCTGTTAGTACGCGCCTTAGCGAATGCCTTTTCAGGTCAGTTTGCACGGATTCAATTTACCCCAGACCTGATGCCAGCCGATGTTACAGGGCATACGCTATATGATCTAAAAAACAGTGAATTTAATCTGCATAAAGGCCCTGTTTTTACCAATCTGCTACTCGCCGATGAAATCAACCGCGCCCCAGCAAAAACACAGTCAGCTTTATTAGAAGTGATGCAAGAACGCCAAGTCACCATTGAAGGTGAAGCGCATCCCGTGCCTCTGCCCTTTATGACTTTAGCAACACAAAACCCATTAGAGCAAGAAGGAACTTATCCACTACCCGAAGCACAACTTGATCGTTTCCTGCTAAAAATTTACATCAACTACCCGAATGAGCAGGAAGAAAGCCTTATGGTTGCGGCTGTCACCCATCATCAAACAGGTGATCAGCTCAATATATCACGTGTTAGTGCCGTTGCCTCACCTGAAACTATCCTGCAAATGCAAGCCCTAGCAGCCGAAGTGGAAGCAGACCAAAGCGTCATTGATTATGCGGTAAGAATCACCCGTGCTACGCGTGATTGGCAAGGTTTAAGCATAGGCGCAGGGCCACGTGGTAGCATCTCACTCATTCGCGCCGCCCGTGCGCAAGCGATGTTAAATAATCGTGACCATATTACACCTGATGATATTAAGGACGTAGCACTGCCTGTTTTAAGGCATCGGG
>DRMS01000392.1 GCA_011322515.1 Leucothrix mucor | reverse complement strand
GGTTATATTTATCATCTTTTAACTCTTTATTGCCTTCACTCTCTAAAATTTCTTCTATTGTTATGTCTTCAAACAATAGCTCCGATAAAAAGCCCTCTAAAATGCCAAAATTAGCCTTGCTTCGTAGCAGTCGTTTTATTGCCCAATCAAAGCTGATTAATTTGCGTGACATGGTTGTTTTCCTACTCATTGAATTATTGGCTTATCGTTGCCTAAGGAAGTTCTCCGCCCTCGACATGGAAAAAGATAAATCTTTCACTCCTTTGCTTCAACTTCCCTAAAATAAGGAAGAAAAGTGTAAACTACTTTTCTTTTTGATGAAAGATGTCAAAATTTTGTTAGATTAATTATGAGATCCTACTTATTATTACATCAGCCTATAGGTATTTTTCTGATCAAAAAGCAAAAGATTTCGCTCCTTTTGACCGATTAGGAAGTTCCAAGTAATGAATTTACCTATATTGCGCTGTTTTTTTTGTTCCTGATTGGAGCATATCAAGAGGCGCATCGTTACTCTACTCAACGATTGAGATGATTCAAGCAGGAGCAAAAGGGCAAGTAACAAGTAAGATGGGTAAAATCATTGCTTGGAACGTCCTTACCTCCTATGAAAACAACCGCACCGCTAACATATGTTCGCAGGGTCCTTGGTTCATTTTATTTTGATGATAAAAATGACAACTGCACTGTGCATCCACCAAGCGCATATCACCATCTATCGTGATTTCAGGCTTAAACTCATTGCCATCATCCATTACCACGCCTTTAATCGTCAGCCTTGCGCCTTCTTCCTGCTTTGCAATAATATTGACTAATTTACTTTTAATAAAATTAGTCGCCTTAGCTTCACGTTCATTGCTAAAACGGAGTTGATCCATTGGTAACGGGTCTTGACTAAGTTCACGAATACGATAGAGGTCTTTATCCATATCGTACAGTACGCGACCGTATTGTGAGTAAATGCCCAAGGCGGATTTTATAGTTAGCTCATCCAGCCCTAATCGCTTGGATAATGCGCTGGCCGATTCTACCCATGTTTGTTGTAGCGCATGAAAGACTTTTTCTGCGGTAATGCTATCCACCTCGCCACGGGGTGCCATGAGGTCAAAGTTACCCATGCGTGAAAAGTCATTGGCGCTCCAGCCTGATAATCCTAGTGTAAAGCTCATACCTTGCATTTCAGCAACCCAAAAACTGGGTAATCCTGTGCCGAGTAAACTGATTTTAAAGCGTTTTACAATAGGCAATAAGCGCTCTAATATAAATAAACGTCGTCGCCCCCAGATACGTACTTCTTCTGCTTTTTTGCCTTTGTAAAGGCTACGGTGACAAACCAGCTCAAATCCCCACGGTTCAACCAGCATTTTCACAGGTTGGTCGGGTATTAGAATAAAACGGATTGAGCGCGGACTGGCGCGTTCTTTATGTCGTTTCAACACCAGCAATAGGTTATAAATATCCATTGGGTGCAGATCAAACTGGATAAAAGGTAGACTCATCGCAGAGCTAACTTGTAAAAAACCACGCACCCAGCTATCAGGCAGGTCTATTTTCTCCTCTTTATATGTATCACTTTGTTCGGTTTGTACTTCAAAACCTGATGGGTCGATCATAAATTGAGTATTTTTATAATCGCGTATTTTTTGAAATTCTTGATACAGCGTATTGGAGTAGTCAATATTGGTTGTGCCGTAGGCGTGTTCACTAATATTTTGGAATACCTCATAATCACAGCTTAATTTTCCATAGCTGGATTCATCCTGTGAAAAGCATTCAAAGAAGATATTATCAGGATG
>DRMS01000391.1 GCA_011322515.1 Leucothrix mucor | reverse complement strand
GCACGAAACAACTTCCCGATCTCTAACTTGCTTTTTTATCCCAGCTTGGATGATCTCATTCGTTGCGTAGAATGACTATGCGCCTCATGAGTTCATCCAATCTGAAATAAAAATTCTGCGTTAGAACTTCGGGAAGTTATTCCGTACACCTTCCTTATTTAAATATATCCAAATTATTACAGAGGAACCTATCTTCTCATGGCAATCCAGCTTTCTGATCGCGTACAGCGCGTTAAACCTTCCCCAACACTAGAAATAAGCGCATTAGCATTAAAGTTAAAAGCAGAAGGGCGGGATATTATTTCGCTAGGGGTCGGTGAGCCAGACTTCCACACAGCAACGCATATAAAAGAAGCTGGCATAACCGCAATAGCAGAAAATAATACCAAATACACCGCAGTGGATGGTATTCCAGAATTAAAAACAGCCATAATCAATAAATTCAAAAAACAAAATAATTTAAGTTATGAAGCAAACCAGATTTTAGTGTCATGTGGTGGCAAACAAAGTTTCTCTAACCTTTGTCAAGCTTACTTAAATGAAGGTGATGAAGTTATTATTCCTGCACCGTATTGGGTATCTTATCCTGATATGGTTTTGCTGGCAGGTGGTGTGCCAGTCATTGCTAGAGCAGGGCAGGAGACAGGCTTTAAACTGACGGCTGAAACATTAGCAGCTTCTATTACTGATAAAACCCGCCTTTTTGTGATTAATAGTCCATCTAATCCAACAGGGGTTATGTATAGCAAAGATGAGCTGGCAGCATTGGGTGAAGTTTTATTAAAGCACCCTGATATTGTCATTGCCACTGATGATATGTATGAATTAACCCTTTTTGCTGATGATAAATTTAGCAATATCGTCAATGCAACGCCCGCGCTTTATGACCGTACTGTGGTAATGAATGGTGTGTCAAAAGCCTATGCCATGACAGGTTGGCGTATTGGCTATGCAGGCGGACCACTGAAGTTGATTCAAGCAATGAAGAAAATCCAGTCACAAAGCACCTCAAACCCCACCTCAATTTCTCAAGTTGCTGCCGTAGAAGCACTTAATGGTGATCAAAGCAGTATTGATACCATGATGAAAGCCTTTAAAGAAAGGCATGATTTTGTGGTAGCTGAATGCAATAAAATGGAGGGTGTAGAATGCTTACCTTCAGATGGTACCTTTTATAGCTTCCCCAATGTTGAAGGTATGATTGCGCGTTTAGATGGGGTGAATAATGATGCAGAGTTGGCAACTTATTTATTAGATAAAGGCGTGTCATTAGTGCCAGGCAGTGCTTTTGGGTTAGAGGGGCATATTCGCATTTCTTATGCGACCAGTATGGAAAATTTAAAGAAAGCGATTGAGCGAATTGCTTCTATCTAGCTTGTGTTGAGGTACGAAACACAGGTTGCTATCTCTCTTGGTACAAAAATAGTTCTCGGCTCTCCGTTCCCGCGCAAAAGTATCATTGCTTAGGAACGAGGGAAGACGCGTAGTACGCAGGGGAGGTTTCTTGTCTTTTTTTAGCGTACCCTGCATCTTTGCGAGATGATTATATTTTTAACTCTATGAATTAACAGGCTGTCCCGCCTTAAGTTGGTAGCCCACATTTATGATAACAAAGCATCTTGATAAAATAGGGCTAACTCTTATTCTGTTAGGCTTATCCTCTTGCTCCAACCTTCCTAAAAAACCAGCTTCACCAGTAAATCTAAAAGCTGGTGATTATCGCTATCTAAAAAAGCATATGAGCTGGTTTATTAATAAAGAAATGCGTAAAAAGAATGTCGTCGGTTTAAGCATTGCGTTAATTGATGATCAAAAAATTGTCTGGCAACAAGGCTTTGGCTTTGCTGATCGGGAAAAGCAGATGAAGGCTGATGCACAAACTCGTTATCGTGCAGGTTCAATCTCCAAAGTGTTTACTTCAATGGTGGTGATGAAACTGGTTGAAGCGGGAAAAATGAATCTTGATCAACCACTGGTGCGTTATTTACCCGAATTTAAAATCAAAAGCCGTTTTGGTTCTACCGATAAGATTACCCTAAGGACAATTTTAACCCATCATTCAGGACTTCCTAGTGACTGGGCAGATCGCATGTGGGCTGAAAAACCGCTCCACTTTACTAAGCTGGTGACGGCAATTAAAGAGGAGTACACGGGCTATCCTGTCAATAAAGTACTAAGTTATTCTAATTTAGCTATTTCTTTATTAGGTCATGCGGTACAAAAGGTAAGCGGGCAGAATTATAGTGAGCATATGCGGCAAACTCTACTGACGCCAATGAATATGCATCATTCAGAATTTGCATTAGGCTTAACAGGTAAACATGCGGCAAAAAGCTATCGTGATGGCAAAGCAGTGCGTGAATTACCATTAGGTAAAATCCCTGCAGGTGGTTTAAATACTACCGTTGCAGACCTTGCTCAGCTTGCAAAGATGTTGAATAAACAGGGGAAAATTGCTAATCGGCAGATACTATCACCCCAATCAATAAAAACCATGTTTACCGTACAAAATAAAAATATCCCACTCGATTTAGGGAATAAAATTGGTCTGGCATGGTTTGTGGATGATCGAACGTTAGCAGGTAAAGAACGTGTCTATGGACATAATGGCGCTACGATTGCGCATCGTGCGGTATTTGCGGTATCAGAGAAATCAAAACTAGGGATTGTTATTCTATCAAACACCGATAGCACTCCGATTTTAAATATCGCAAAAGAATTATTGCAAACCGCATGGCAAGCTAAATATGCTAAAAAACTGCCAGTGATAGAACCTAAGCCATTAGCATCACCCCTTAAAGATTCTGCAATGACAGGTACTTATACCACCATATTGGGAATTATAAATGTCATAGAAAAATCTTCAAACCGTTATCAAATAAAATCTAAACACGGTACTTTTGATTTATTGCCCAGCAAAAATGGCAAGTTGCATTTAAAGTATCGCTTACTTGGACTCTTTCCAATAGAGGTTGAGAAGCTTAAAAATGTCAGCCTATCGGTGCATAAAATAGATGGCTATCAAGTGATTGTAGCGGAGCGAGATCAATATCGACGTATTATGGGGATAAAAGTCGAGCCTAAAGCAATTTCCAATGCATGGAGAAAACGTCTTGGTCATTATAAAATAGTAAATCCTCAAGAGAGTGACTTTACACAAATTGATTCTGTTTTGCTTAAAGTTGAAAATGGCTTTTTAATAGCACAATTAAATTATGCGGATGATAGTGACACTATGGTGCTAACAACGGTTAATGATAATGAAGCGATTATAGAAGGATTAGGCAGAAGACAGCGTGAGACGATACGGATTATTACTGATAAAAAAGGGCAGGAAGTGATTTTTTATAGTGGGTTGAGGTTTAAACAGTCTTACGTGGAAAAAAACTAGCAATACGACGAGTGAAGGGTACCTACTATCAGTTTTCTTCCCTATTTAATTAAGGATCATTTTATACTTAGGGCTGAGATTTAATGCTACCGAAACTCTAGCATAGAATTTTTGCACTCAAAGGGAGGGTACTATTTCAGCTTGGATGCTCTGAAGAAGGAACGTAGTGACTCTACGCAATGATCTGAGATCATTCAGCTGAGATAAAAAAGTTGCTATGTCCCTTTATTGAGTGCAAGTTAGAGTTCGGCTGTTATTGAATTCTCAGTTCTTAAGAACCATTTACAAAAATTATTTAATTTGAAAAAATATCTATATATTGATTTCTATTATATTAAAAACACAACATGAAGGTTATCAGTGTAAATCTGATTCATGATCCCCTAATTTTGTAAGTGCTTTCTTACCTAATCAATTAATAAAAAAGGTTTATACAATGACAACAACAACAGCACCTATTAATCCCTATTCAACCCCAAATTCTGATCTTGAAATGCCCCAAACTAGAAGTCATGAAGGTGGTAGTTTAGAGTCAGGCATCGCGGGCGAATACGATTTTACTATTCAAGCTATGCTTTCAGAAGCATGGGCGAAAACTAACGGGCTAAAAGGATCTTTTTGGGGAGCTGCGCTTTTATTAATGGTTGGCGTATTGCTTATAGCAGGCGGATTAGGTTTTGCGCTAGGAACAGGCGGAATGGCTACACAGCTTATTGTACAACTTGCCATCATGGCTTTTATGTACCCCTTTATGGCAGGCATTTTGATGATGGGTGTCAAACGCTCTGTTGACCAGCCTATTTCTTTTAATATGATGTTTTCTTATTTTAGTGTAACAGGCACGGTCATCCTTGCTGGCTTGTTTTCTACTATTCTTACATGGGTTGGCTTTCTATTACTGATTATTCCTGGTCTTTATTTAGCTATTGCATATGGTTTGATTATTCCTCTAATTGCAGACAAGAAGTTATCAGCATGGCAAGCAATGGAAGCTTCTCGCAAAGCAATTACTAAGCGTTGGTTTAAGATCTTCGGTTTATACCTTGTGATGGGAGTAATTCTTGTGATTAGTGCTATCCCTCTAGGTCTTGGGTTGGTTTGGACTTACCCTATGATGGTTTCACTAATGGGTATTTTATACCGTGAAATTTTCGGTGTAACAAGTGCGTAATTAATTGCTTGGAACTTCCTTGGGGCATCCATTAGAGGTTTATTGGATGCCCTTAACTCCTGTTAATCGTCAACTGAGCCTTCCGCAAGAAAACCTGTAGAGCTAATGGGACGTGGGAACTAGGGAAAGGAAGTGATAGCGCCCATTCTCAATTAACTTTAAGGATATCAAAAAACACTTTGGTCTTACCTTGTTTCGTATCTCAATATAGGCTACATAATGACTGTCCCGCCTTTAAGTTGATAGTCAGATAAACAGTATTCCCAGTATTCCCAGTGTTGCAATCGCCGACAAATAGCACTTCCTTTATGGGTGTATCTGACTTCTCATCCCTGCTAAACTCTCTCTCTATAGATGTTCAGTATTAAATTTCCATTTTTTCAAACTAGAAAGGTTTTGTATCAGCCCCAACAAGATTGGCTTTGGAAATTATTTAAATGAAAAACTATAGATAAATGTCTCAGAGGGGAGCTTATGAATAAAAATAGTGCGCGTAATACCTTGTTTCAAATTGTATTTTTATTAATCGCAATAGCAGCATTATTATTTGTTTTTAAAAGCCAATTTGCCACGCTCTATACTTCGGGTGACATTAGTTTTATTGGTTTTATCCTAAATGGGATAGTGATAGTGCTTTTTTTGCTTGGCATGTTGCGTATGGTGATTGTCTTGCTACGCTATGTTAATGAGTATCAAACCTTACGTCGCCTTATTGGTTATTTACAAGAAAATGCCGCTGATCCCGTTGTGCGTCTGTCTTCTAATGCATTATCTGTAAAGCGCTATGAGTATATCCACTGGATTAATCAACAAGGTTCTACGGTCAATCAGGCAGCATTGGCAGCAACACTTAATGCCAATGAAAGCTCTCGCCTAACTCTGATACGCTTTATTCATAGTATTTTGATTTTAACAGGTGTATTCGGAACGGTAGTATCACTTTCCTTTGCGCTCGTCGGCGCATCTTCATTGCTGGGTTCTCCAGAAGGTAGCAAAGAAATGGGAGTAGTTATTGGCGGTATGTCTTCGGCGCTTAGTACCACCATGACTGCAATTGTTTGTTTCATTATCTATGCCTATTTTTACTTGCGTTTAAATGATTCACGAGTGCAATTATTAAGTGGTATTGAAGATGCAACCACGCTTTATATGCTACCTAAAATCAGTCATTCAGAAGAATCCTTAATCCGCCATGTTGCTAACTTAACACTTTCTCTGAATAAGACTGCAGAGCGTATCACTGAGGCTGAGGGGAAATTTATAGCGGCCGCCGACCAGCTACAAATGGCAACTAAAGCATTACATAAAGATGTTGATAAAGCGGGGTTGAATGAAGTGCTGAGTGTTTTGCGTGAAGGTTTTCGCTTATCTGATGCTGATACCCATCCTAAAGAAACTATTGCAGATATTGAGCCTATTGATAAACCAAGAGAAAAGCCTAGCACACGCATCTTTACTAGAGGTTTAGCATCATGAGTTTTGGTTTTCCTGACGCTAACAGTAGCTTTGAAAATCATAATGTTGGTGAAGAAAGCTTTTGGCCCTCTTTTACGGATATTATGATGGTGATTGTAATGATCTTTCTACTAGTTGCCGTTTCGGTTATTTTAAATAATTATCAATTACTTGAAAACTTAAAAAAAAGTACGCAAGCGCAGCAACTCGCCTCCTCAATTGCAGAAGATACGCAGGTAGAAAATAGCAGTTTGGAAGAGCGTTTATTACGCCTAAAACAACAGTTCGCCTTTGTGAGTAAGCAGCTTGTTGATGCAACAAAAGTAGCGGAAAATAACCAGCAACAATTATTGAAGCGTGAGCAAATAATAAAAGAATTAAATGCCATCTCAGCGCAAAAAGAAAAACAATTAGAAGAAAAAACGGCATTTTTAGCGCAAATGGAAGCAAAGTTCCAACAACAGTTAGCACAAAAAAATGCACAACTTAGTAAGTTAAATAATCAGCAGCAAGCACAAGAAAAAGAACTTCAAATAGCGCAAAAAAAGGTAGCAATGCAAATGAAACAGCTTGTTCTATTGCAACAGCAAGATAAACAAAATGAAGAAAAAGCCAGTGATTTACAAGGACAGGTAGAAACATTGCAAAATTCATTGAAAGAAAACTCAACGCAATACAGCACACTGCAACAACAATTAAAACAACAAACAAGTGCATTTGACGTGCTAAAAAAACAACGTCAAACAGATGAAACCCAATTATTAAGCTTGCAGGGGGAGTTAGATTCGCTCGATGAAAAATATCAAAAGCTACTACGCCCAGCGCGCTCCTCAAAAGGGAAATATGTGGTTGCGGTTACCTATACTAAACGCAGAGGGCATGGGGTTTATCGTTTGCGTCTCAACCCAGAAGGTGAGTATAAAAATGTTTCGCGTCAGCAGTTAGAGCATCAGCTCACAAAACTGAAAAAAAAGCATGGCACAGACTTATACGTGAAAGTGATTATTCCTGAAAATAGCGGACTTTCTTATAATGATGCTTGGAAATTTACTAGCACTATGCAGAAATCGTATGATTATTATTTTCAAAAAGATGCTAGTGAAAGTACATTTGATGAATAATCCGCTTCGCCTAACGGTATTAGCGAGATGATAAGATAAACCTTGCACTTCTTTTAGGGTAAAAAAGGGCTACCAACTTAATATATCCGCTTTTTTATTTGATACTGAGATATGAATTATTTAGCTGAAACGCTGATGTAGAAGGGATTTAAGGTAAAAATTGGTGTCCTGATAGTTCGCTATGGTGGCCCGAGGTGGAATCGAACCACCGACACGAGGATTTTCAATCCTCTGCTCTACCGACTGAGCTATCGGGCCGCGAGCGAGGGCGCATTAAATCGTTTTTTGTAGTTATTGTCAAGTACTTGTCCTAATATTTTCTGATTAATTTTATATTAAGAAAAAAGCTTGCTTCATGCCCTTAGTTGTCTAAGGTATAGTCCAACCTTCTCCTACTTTCCCCCATAATTACTATGTTCCAAATTGCACTGTTTGAACCCGAAATTCCTCCCAATACGGGCAATATTATGCGCATTTGCGCTAATACAGGGTGTATATTGCATCTCATTCATCCACTTGGCTTTGATCTTGATGAAAAGAAATTGCGCCGTGCAGGTATGGATTATCGTGATTTGGCCGTTGTTAAGGAGCACCAAAACTTTCCAGCGTTTTTAGACAGCGTGGGAGATGCAACGATTTATGCATTAACCACAAAAGGAAGTATCGCCCATGCTGAGGCACAGTTTGAACCTAATGATATTCTCCTCTTTGGACCTGAAACACGCGGTTTGCCTGATGATATTTTGCAATCATTAGATAATCAACATCGACTCAGAATCCCGATGATGCCTGATCGTCGCAGCTTAAATTTATCCAATACCGTTGCTATTATGGTCTATGAAGCATTGAGGCAGAATAATTTTAAG
Organism: Leucothrix mucor; assembly: GCA_011322515.1. Lineage (GTDB taxonomy): Bacteria > Pseudomonadota > Gammaproteobacteria > Thiotrichales > Thiotrichaceae > JAGLBW01. The sequence goes on along the minus strand of DRMS01000391.1, from coordinate 12,838 downwards.
GGGCTGCAATAATGAAATTAATTCGTGGGCTGATTAATCACAAGCAATATGCTAATGAATTTGCTGGTGGTTGCGTGGCAAGTATTGGTAATTTTGACGGTTTGCATCTTGGGCATCAAAAATTACTCGCTGATCTTGCGAAGAAATCAAACGAATTAAATTTACCTAGTACCATTATCAGCTTTGAGCCATTACCTGCTGAATTTTTTATGCCGACACCACCAACACGTATTTATCCTCTGCGTGATAAGGTGCGCTTATTAAATCAGCTTGGCGTGGATTACTATATGAATCTGCGCTTTAATAACGTGTTGGCAAATATGGCGGCTGAGGACTTTGTACAACAATTTTTATTAGATCAACTCAATGTGCGCTATTTAGTAGTGGGAGATGATTTTCGCTTTGGAAAACAACGAACTGGAGACTTCCAATTATTACAATCAATGGGGGAAACTGCGGGAATGCAGGTGTGCGATACCCCAACTTGTCACTACAACAAGGATGAACGCATTAGTAGCACACTGATTCGGCAACATTTAGCGGCTGGAAATATCAAGGTTGGTAATAAATTATTAGGTCAATCCTATCAATTATCAGGCCGAGTACGGCATGGTCAAAAGCTCGGTAGAACCATTGGTTATCCCACATTAAATTTACTATTACCGAATAATATTGCTCCTGTACACGGCGTTTATGCAGTGAGAGTAAAGGGTTTAGCTGATACACCACTCACAGGCGTTGCCAGTTTGGGCACAAACCCTACTGTTAATGGGCAAGAAGTACGTCTTGAAACCTACCTATTTGATTATAATGACAATGCCTATGGGCAGACTATTTGTGTGCAACTGGATAAGTTTTTACGCCCAGAGGAAAAATTTGATAGTTTTGAGATTATGAAACAACAAATTGATCGGGATGCTGAGATTGCTCGGCAATATTATAAGGAGTAACTTAGGAACGGGCACGAAACTACTTCCCGATTTCTAACTTGTCTTTTTATCCCAGCTTGGGATGATCTCATTCGTTGCGTAGAGTGACTATGCGTCTCATGAGTTCATCCAATCTGAAATAAAAATTCTGCGTTAGAACTTCGGGAAGTTATTCCGTGCACGTTCCTTAAGTACCCAAACAAAATTAATTTAACAAAATTTAGTTTCCTGTTTTTTGATATTCAAGGCATTGCGACGAGAGCATAGTGGGCTATGTGACCAAAGCAATAACGAAGAAGATCAGAAAACAGGGGCTAAATTGTTAGATTAATTTTGCGCGGGTACTTAACTTGAGATTTATTTATGGCATTAAAATATCATGATGCAGATTATGCCAAACAGAAAAGCCCTTTTCACTCCGAATAATCATATACACCATCAAGCCTTGTTGTAGTGCATACACCTTTCCTTGTTTTTCACCCAGCACCATAATTGCTGTTGCTTGTGCATCGGCCACCATGGCAGATTTATTCAGTACCGTAACCGATGCTAGTTTATGTGTAATTGGATAACCTGTTTTAGGATTAATGGTATGTGAATAGCGTTTACCCTCTTTTTCATAATAATTGCGATAATCACCTGATGTAGCAATTGCCCCATCCTTTAATAACACTCCCTGCTGCACTGAACGCGCTAATGTCGTTGGTTTTTCTATTGCGATACGCCATGCTTGATTCTGTTTGTTTTTACCGCGTACACGTATTTCACCGCCAATCTCAACTAGGTAGCGCTTGATTCCACGCTTTTCTAGCAATATTCCAATCGCATCAACTGCATACCCTTTGGCTATAGCAGATAAATCAATGCTTAATTCAGGCTTTTGTTTACGAATAGCAGCAGGTTGTTGGCGGGTTTGTAATGACTGATAGCCTATTTGATTTAGACTGTACTCAATCTGTTGCTGAGATGGGATGGAGGTTTTATTTAGTGTGCCAAAGCCCCATAAATTTACCAAGGGCATAACGGTTATATCAAATGCACCTTGTGAGTCTAGACTCACAGATTGTGCAGTATTGATAACACTTAGAAACTCCCTAGAAATAGGAAACCAGTTGGTATTTTTTGCTTGGTTAAAGCGGGAGATGCTGGAGTCTTCAATATAGGGCGACATTTCTTTATTGATTGCTAATAAAAGTGCATCAATATCATATTGGAGTTGTTTCCAGCGAGGGGCATCATTAATAGAAGATGTTACAGGAAGGCGAATATGATATTGCGTCCCCATTGTTTTTCCTTGCAACTGAACGTATTCAAAATCACCCTCTACTTTATTACAAGCACTTAGTAATGCGAAAAATAGAACTAGGTTAAAAATGCAAGGTAGGCAAGTGAAGTTCACGTTTTCCACGCAATACAGTTATGCTTAAATCACTAGCGCCTGAAAGCTCGCTCATTAACATGATGCCTTTTTCAGAGCTGTCGATTACTATTCCGTTTACTTCTTTTACAATATCCCCATTACGCAAACCAAGCTGGCGAAATACACGGCGACGTTTCCCTGCTCGAACGCGGAAACCAATTAATTTACCGTCTTTCGTATAGGGTTGTGCATTGGCAATCTCCATTAATTTTGAAGGGTCTGCCATCATTTCCTCGCGGAATTTAGACATGTTTTTTACCGAAAATTCATCACTATTTGGTGTGCTTTTGGGGGGAACAGGACTTGGTTTCGGCTTCGGCTTCGCTTTAGGCGGAGATTTCATTCTTTTCTTATTATAACCAGGAGGCGCAATACTAGGCTTGAATCCTCCTGGCCCTGCCACTAACACATCTGTCCTAGTAGGCTGGTTATTGCCCCCGCTCAATTTGCTATACTTTGATAGAAGAAATTCTTCAAACTTGCCATGATTATTAACAATCACTTTTTCAGCGGTTATTTCGCTAATAAATATTTTCTTCTTCTTGTCTTTGTTCTTTTTATCTTTTTTCTCAAGGCTTTCGCCAAGAGAATAAACTTTTTGCGGCTGACCATTAAAAGATAATAAGGCATACCCTGAGGTTTGACTGCTATAAGACATAATCCCAAATAACTTTACTGTAATTTTGGGTATAACAACAGCAGGTGGCTTAGGTGGTGCTTTAACAACTTTTTTCTTAGGCTTGGGTTTTGCCTTTACCACCTTCTTTTTAACAACGCCAAACAAGTGCTGTCCCGCAATAATCTTGCCATAATTTTGCTTTTTTTTGGGTTTGGCAATTGTACTACTTTGCGTCGATACCGCCCGTGTTACCACTTTTTCTTCAGGTGTTAAAAACATCCAAAGCAATTTAGCCAAAGCGAAACCAAGTAAAGCAACTAATAAGACAGTAAGCCATTGCGGTAATTTTTTAAGTTGTGGGTAATTTTGGGTAAGTGTCATTTTATTATAGTTTATAGTTAGGAAGTTTAAAGAAATTAAGTTAGGAAGTTCCAAGTAATGAATTTACCTATATTGCGCTGTTTTTTTGTACCCAAGGGGCATGGCAATTCCTGATTGGAGCCTCTCAAGAGGCGCATAGATATTCTACGCAACGATTGAGATCATTCAATCAGGGATAAAAGGGCAATCAAGAGGGTAACTTAATTTCTTTAGAGTTCCTTAGGTTAGCTCTGATAATAGTCTTTATACCAGCGCGCAAAATTCCCCACACCTTTATCTAACGACATTGAAGGAGAATAATCTACATCTTGAATTAGATCCTCTACATCAGCATAGGTGTCTGGCACATCCCCAGGTTGAAGTGGTAATAAATTCAACTTTGCTTTGATACCAAGATGTTTTTCAATCGCCTCAATATATGCCATTAATTCAATCGGCTTTTGATTACCAATATTATAAATTTTCCACGGTGCTGGACTACTAGCAGGATCAGGTGTTTCTCCATCCCAGTCCGTATTTCCTGTTGGCGGCTTATCTAAAACACGAATAACACCTTCAACAATATCATCGATATAAGTGAAATCACGGCGATGTTTGCCATAGTTATAAACATCAATTTCTTCGCCAGCAACCATCTTATGGGTAAATTTCAACATCGCCATATCAGGACGACTCCAAGGACCGTACACAGTAAAAAAGCGTAATCCTGTGGTAGGTAAACCATATAAATGTGAATAACTATGTGCCATTAGTTCGCCTGATTTTTTCGATGCGGCATATAATGAAACAGGATGGTCAACATTGTCATGCACCGAAAATGGCATAGATTCATTCAAACCATAAATCGAACTCGATGATGCATACACAAAATGCTTCACTTTATTATGACGACAACCTTCTAGCAAATGAGCAAATCCTGTGATATTGCTTTCCACATAAGCCAATGGATTTTCTAATGAATAACGTACCCCCGCTTGCGCGGCCAAATTAATAGCCGCATCAAATTTTTCATTGGTAAATAATACCTCTATTGCGTAGCGGTCAGCAATATCCAGCTTAATGTAGGTAAAATTCACTGCATTATGCGTATGTGAAATACGCTCTAAACGCGCTTCCTTTAGTGATACATCGTAATAATCATTAAGATTATCAATACCAACAACCTCGTCACCACGCTGTAGCAATGACTCGGCAATTGCAGAACCGATAAAACCTGCAACGCCTGTGACTAACACTTTCACCTTGACTGATCACCTAATAGTAAATCAGCCACTTGCTGATATTTTTCTGCTGATTTATCTAATATTTCCTGCGGCAAAGTTGGACCTGGAGGTGTTTTATCCCAGTCCAGCGTTTCTAGATAATCACGAATAAATTGCTTATCAAATGATGGTGGACTCATGCCTTCTTGATAAGAATCCACAGCCCAAAAACGTGAAGAATCAGGCGATAAAATTTCATCAATCAAAATTAATTGGTCATTTTCATCCAACCCAAATTCAAACTTGGTGTCCGCAATAATAATGCCTTTTTGCAATGCAAAATCAGCCGCTTCACTATAAAGCTGTAGACTCACATCACGCACTTGTTGCGCTAATGCTGCACCGATCAATGATTCCATTTTAGCAAAGTCAATATTCTCATCATGATCACCCACATCAGCCTTGGTTGATGGCGTAAAAATAACGGCTGGAAGCTTGCCTGCTTGTTGTAAGTTATCAGGTAAATCAATACCACAGACCTGCCCTGTTTGTTGATAATCTTTCCAGCCAGAACCGATAAGGTAGCCTCTCACAATCGCCTCAACAGGCAGAGGTTTTAGTTTTTTGACTACCACACTACGCGAAGCTAATGTTTTTACCTCATCATCTGATAGACCAATATCATTGATGCTCAAATCAGCAAAATGATTTGGAATAATATGCGCTAGTTTTTTAAACCAGAAATTTGAAACAGTGGTTAGTACTGCCCCCTTCTCAGGAATAGGATCGGGCAAAACTACGTCAAAAGCAGATAAGCGATCGGTAGTAACAATCAGCATATGATCTGCATCAATATCGTAAATATCACGAACTTTGCCGCGTGTGATTAACGGCAAATGTTGCAAATTTGTTTTAAAAACAGCAGTGTTCATAGGAAGATAGTGTATCGGTTAATTAGATAGGTTGGCTTTGTAAATTTACTGGCTAGCAGTTTAAGGTGGGACAGTTAATGTTTCTGCTATTCACCCGCACCCTTCGACAGGCTCAGGAAGCGGTGTCCTGAGTCTACCGAAGGGCTAGTTCCCTGAGCTTGTCAAAGGGTGCGGGTTATTTGCTATGACTTTACTTGTCTCACCTTAAGTTGGTAGCCAATTTACTATAGGATATTGTGGATAATATCAGGTTTTCCATTCTCAAAGTGATTAACAATTTAGTATTAATCTGTTTGTAACAATGACTTTAAACAGAACCTATAGACGTTCACTGATTAAATTTATCTTGATGACTGAAAAGCTGAAGCTTTCACTCCTTTTATCAAGAAATTATTTATCTGAAAAACTATAGTACGCCAACCACGTTATTTGCTCCCGTAGGGCGATCCAGAAAGTGCTTGGAGTGCTAGGTTCGGTTGATGCTATGAATTAATAGGCTGTCTCACCTTAATTTATTAGCCCGACTCATATCAAAAAAAGCGCTTTACCCCTCGATACTTAGGTGCTTTATTATCAGGTTGATTTATATGCTCTTTAAGCCCCCAGCTACCATAAAACTGATAGGTTTTAGGTGCTGAGAATAGTGTCATTAAACTATTACCTGTAATACGCCCCCAATTTTGCAAAAATTCAATATACATCTTCTCCATTGGATGGGCGCGGTTTGCTCCAATTAGGTAGGGGTTTGGCTGGTCGCGTGTTGAATGGGTACCTGGGGCGAGTAGATGTTGCCCGCCTTCATAAGCAACTAGTTTTACTTTATATTTTTTTGCTACTGCCATTTGTTTTTCAAGACGCTTATAGATGCTTCCCATAGAGTAAGGGTTTTTAGGATCTTTTAGTAATTTAAACACATCAGGTACGGATCGAATCTGCTTTAGCATGGGGTAATGCACATAGAAATAGGGTGCTATGGCAAAGGCATCAATATATTTATAGGTATTATTGTACTTTAATAATAGTTCCGTCATTCTGATACTGGCGGCAAACCCACCCAACACGCGGGTAAAGCGCTGATGTCCTCCATAAACTTGCTCCCAAATACGCATGATCTCTACACTTCGTTTAGCATAAAACTTATGTCCTGCTTGGGCAGGGTTTGTATCAAGCCGCTGTTTTATCCCCATTGTTTTGACGTACTGCGCTTGGCTAAAGGCGTTATTCCATGTTTCATTGGTGTATTCAATATAGGGCTTTAAATTAGGACGTAGATGCTTTTTTACATAGAGTGCATATTGGCGTACCAGATTATTGTCCGCCGCATGAGGAATATTAAACCAAGGGCGTGCATTGAGTTTATTGGCAAGTTTTACCATGACTTCTAACGGTGCGCCACGGCGACCTTCTCTGCCTGCCCACGTTGCTTGTGACATACGAGACATCTGATTCCATGCGGTCATTGGATTACGCGTAATACCTGACATATTCATAAAACGAATGACCCTGAAATGGCGCATAAAGTTTAAATAATCAGGGTTAAACAAGATTGTTTTATGATATTTTTCAAATGACTGATAATTGCCACGACAGGAGCGCGCACTTGGAACACGTTTATAAGGATTATTAGCGCAGATACCGCCAGGAGGGAGTAGGCGTATATTGCGTAAATAATTTCTAGGATTGCTTTTGGTAATACTGAGTGTGACTTTAAAAAAGTTATCACTGCCCGCTCGTATCTGAATGATTTCTCTGCCTTTGGTTTGTTTAATGATTTTCACATCACACTTTGGATCATTGTCTTTAAGTTTTTCATCTTCACAATATTTCAACTCACCTTCGCCATCATATAAAACAGTGTAATTTCCATCTGGAATCGTGCCAGCAGGTAACCAGTGAATTAGATTAGTTCCCGCTACACCACCGTTAAGGCTACGTGGCCAGCCATCACGGTCATAGACAATATTGCCACGTGTTAAACGCCGTGACTCATCAAAGGGTAATGCCTGTTTAAATAGATTCAGAAAAGGTACGCTAGAATCAACCTGCATAACCTCATTGGTATTAATGCCAAGTATTGGCTTACCTGCAGCAGGGAGGTTGAGGCTAGTGAATAATGTTACTAAAATAATAATTAATATTAGTGGAAAACGTGAAATGAGAGGGGGAAAAGCAGTGGGGTTCATTTGGCTCTATACCTGTTTTTTTAGTGGTTTAGATAAATAATTTACAGTTGTTGTTAAGGTGTTTATGTTTTTGTAGTAACACGGAATAACGCCTTGCCGCGATTTCCTACAGAATGTATCAAGTTGCTTATATTGAAACCACACCCATAAATATTAATATGCAAAGACAATCAAACCAGAAGTGTAGTTCAAACCTGTTTGATTTTCTTGCTATTTTTTCTTACTGTTTTTTAGCGATGTTTTATGAGGTGAGTTACGCTTTTGACGATATTCCTGAGATTTAGAAATTCGCGCACGTTTTTTGGGCGTATCAAAAGGATTATCACCTGTTTTAAATTCAATACGAACTTGCGTGCCTTTAAGCTTTAAAGTTTGGCGGAAATAATTCATTAAATAGCGTTTATAGCTATTCGCAATGCGCTTAGTTTGGTTGCCATGAATAATAATGGTAAAGGGATTGCTACCACCTTGATGCGCATAGCGTAGCTTAATGCGTCGCCCACTACTAATCGGTAATTGATGTGCTTGCACGGCTGTTTCCAGCATTTTTGTCATCCGTGCGGTTGATATTTTTAGCATCGAGGAGTCATAGGCTTCATGTACCGACTGAAATAAATGCCCAACCCCTGTGCCATGTAAGGCAGAGATAAAGTGACGGTCTGCAAACTCTAAAAAGGGTAGTTTGACTTCTAGTTTAGTTCTAATTTGTTCGCGTGCATACTCATCCAGACCATCCCATTTATTAATTGCCAAGACTAAAGAGCGACCCGCATCCAGTACTAAACCCAATAAATGCGCATCTTGTTCGGTAATGGTTTCATGCGCATCCAACAACATAATCACCACATGCGATTTTTCAATCGCATCAAGCGTTTTGATAATGCTGAATTTTTCAATGGCTTCATTGACCTTGCTACGACGACGCACTCCTGCGGTATCAATTAAGGTATATTTTTCGCCATCACGCTCAAAGGGGACAAAAATACTATCACGGGTTGTACCAGGCTCATTAAAGGCCACCACACGCTCTTCGCCCATCATACGATTGATTAGTGTTGATTTACCTACATTCGGACGACCAATAAAAGCAATGCGAATGGTATCAAGGTAAGTATCAATTTCTTCCTCAGTTTCGCCATCATCAGGATAATTATCGAGTAATGCAGTCATCATTTTAGTAATGCCACGATTTTGTGCTGCCGCAATGGGAAAAACATCAGCAAAGCCAAGTTGATAAAACTCAGCACAGGCTTGGTCAGGATCAACAGTATCAATTTTATTGACCAATAAATAAACGTGCTTACCCTCACGGCGTAACCGTCTGGCAACCATATCATCGGCTGCGGTTAAGCCCTCTCGTCCATCGACAAGAAACATAATGACATCAGCTTCATCCACTGCCATCCATGTTTGCGCTGCCATATATTCATCAATGCCAACGTCCTCACCCGTTAAGCCACCTGTGTCAATCAATAGGTAATCACGCTCACCAACAACTCCCGAACCATATTTGCGGTCACGGGTTAGCCCAGGATAATCCGCTACTAGCGCATCACGGGATTTAGTTAAACGGTTAAAAAGTGTCGATTTGCCCACATTAGGGCGGCCAACTAGGGCAAATACAGGTTTCATAGAGGGTATTAGATTAAGAATAGGATTTATTAAAGCGGGGAGGATAGCAAATTTTATGAAGTGGTGTGTTATGAAATAGGCGTTAATCATATCTAGCTTGAAAAAATACCGTTTTAACTATATATATAGGTGGATATACATTATCACTCTATGGTACATACTCAATGCCTTATCTTGTTAAGAAAATTATTGGTTTTCTTCTATTAGTTGCAACAGTTGGTCTGGTTTCTATCCAAGCTTTAATTCATACTTTTCAATAACCCACTTGAGAATTTCATATGTCTAGTGCAAAACGTTACTCGCCAGAGGAAAAGACACTGAGCAGAGTTAAGTATGGGTGGCTGAAAGGTTTTTTACTTTTTGTTATGCCTATTCCATTGCTTATCGCGGCCATTATTTCATTAATGCGTGGTGAAATGCTACATACGCTTGTTTCTGCAGCGGCCTTTGCGGGTTTTATGATGTCAGCAATGATAGCGCGTGAAGGATTTAAGCGTGAAGGCAAATATCAGCGTCGACGATTTGCTAGAGCACCTGGCACACCGTTTAAAACGATTGCAGCTCTATTTCTTGGTATTAGTACAGGGTTAACTGCTTTGTTTGCAACAAATTATGGTGTTTTTCACAGCATTTTATTGGGGGTAGCCGCTTTATTAGGATTTTATTTTTCCTATGGATTAGACCCGCGTAAAGATAAAACAGGAGGAATCTCATTAAGTGTCAGTGCCGATGAAGTCTTTGCGGCACTAGAGGCCGCTGAAATTAAAATTGCAGGCATTGAGGCGGCAAGAAAAAATATTAATAATTTGGAGTTAGATCAGCATTTAAAAAATATTACCCAAAAAGCGCGTGAAATATTAGAGACCATAAAGAATGATCCAAATGATTTAGATCGTGCGCGTAAATTTTTGAAAGTCTATCTTGATGGAACACAGCGGGTAACGGAAAGCTATGCAAAAACACATAGTAAAGAGGCAACGACAGAGGTGTTAGATGCTAACTTTAGGCGTGTTTTAGACTCCATTGAACGAACTTTTGATGAACAACAAGAAAAGCTTAAAGAAAATGATCGTTTTGATCTTGATGTTAAAATTGAAGTACTAGAAACGCAATTAAAGCACGAAGGGGTTCTATAAAGCCGCTTAACTATTAGATATGAGTCTTACGAGATATTTATAAAAACAATTTTTTGTACTTTTAAATCTAGAATATAAAAAACAAATAATTAACGAGGATACAATCAGCATGTCAAACCAAACAACAACTGCTACAGCAACCGAAACAGCCATTATCCCTGGAACAGAAATTGCAGCAACACAAACCATAAATCAGGATCTTGTTGCTTATAACAAGATAGATGCGGCAGAAAAAAAAGAAGTGGATTCGATTATCGGCGAAATTGATATGACCGACCGTAGTAGCATTATCTTTTTCGGCAGTAGTGCGCAAGAACAAATGAGTACCATTTCAGAGAGAATGTTAGAAGGTGTGCGTAATAAAGACCTTGGCAGCGCCAGCAAATCATTGAATGAAATGGTGGTTGCGATTAAAGGGTTTGATGTTGATGAGTTGAATCCAAATAAAAAACAAGGTTTTTTTGCTCGATTATTTGGCAAGGCAAAGCCTATTGCACTTTTTATGAGCCAGTATTCAGAGATTAAAACACAGATCAATGAAATTACCGATAAGATGGAAGGGCAAAAAACGCAACTGCTGACGGATATTATTTCTCTGGATAAGCTGTATGAGGCTAATCTAGATTTTTTCCATAAACTGGAGCTTTATATTACCGCAGGCGAGGAAAAATTATCTCGCTTGGATAATAAAGATATTCCAGCACTGCTTGCAGAAGCAGAAGTGGATAAGGAAGATATGCTCAAAGCGCAGGCGGTAAGGGATCTACGCAGTGCGCGCGATGATTTAGAGCGTCGTTTACACGACCTGCGCTTAACCCGTCAAGTCGCCATGCAAAGTTTGCCGAGTATTCGTTTAGTCCAAGAAAACGATAAAACACTCATCAATAAAATCAACTCAACACTCATCAATACCGTTCCCTTATGGAAGAATCAGTTAGCTCAAGCAGTGACAATTTTCCGCATGAGCGATGCCGCAGAAACAGTAAAGCAAGCCTCCGATTTAACCAATGAGTTACTAGAGTCTAATGCAACCAATCTACAGCAAGCCAATGCAGAAGTAAGAACACAGATGGAACGTGGTATTTTTGATATTGAATCCGTGCGTAAAGCCAATGAAACACTGGTTGCTACCATTAACGATAGTTTGAGAATTGCCGATGAAGGTAAGGCGGCTCGTGCAGAAGCTGAAATAGAATTGAAAACGCTGGAAGGTGAGTTACGTGAAACGCTTATGTCAGCTAAGGCAAAAGCTGATAAAGCGGGATAACGACTTAAATAGAATGGGAGTAGAGAGTACTTCCATATATAAATATTGATAGGAAACAAACTAATGAGCCTTTGGGATAAAGTATTTGGCGAGTTCATTGATATTATAGAGTGGACAGAAGATAGCCCTGATACCATGGTGTATCGCTACGAGCGTTATGGTAATGAAATAAAATATGGCGCGAAGCTTACTGTGCGCGAAACGCAAGTTGCTGTCTTTGTGAGTGAGGGGCAGATAGCAGACGTACTGGCTCCAGGATTATATGAGCTGGAGACTAAAAACTTACCTGTATTATCAACGTTACAACATTGGGATCATGGCTTTGAAAGTCCCTTTAAGGCGGAAGTCTACTTCTTTAATATGCGTCAGTTTACCGATCTAAAATGGGGTACTAAAAACCCTATTATGTTGCGTGATAAAGAATTCAGCATGGTGCGTTTGCGTACCTTTGGCAGTTACTCCATCCGCATTAATGATCCTAAAAAATTTATGATGGAAATATTGGGAACGGATGGTCGCTTCTCAATAACAGAAATTAGCAATCAACTGCGCGATATTATCGTCTCACGTTATTCTAATATTTTAGGTAAAGCCAATATTCCCGTGCTTGATTTAGCAGGAAACTACGATGCCCTAGGTAAGTTTATTACCCAACGTATTTCACCTGAGTTTAATGACTATGGAATAGAACTTACAAAAATCCTAGTGGAAAATATCTCATTACCCTCAGTCGTTGAAGAAGCGCTTGATAAGCGTACTAGCATGGGTATGATTGGTGACTTGGATAAATACCTTAAATACAATGCGGCTGATTCATTAGGTTCGGGAAATGGCTCAGCAGCAAGCGCAATGGAAATGGGGATTGGCTTAGCCGTAGGTCAACAAATGAGTCAGGCACTCCAGCAAAAACAAACGCCAGATGTTACTACACATACAGCACCGCCCCCTATTCCTGGTGATCGCTGGCATGTGGCATTAAATGATGAAGCAACAGGTCCTCATTCAGTTACTACGATTAAAGGCATGGTGCAAGAAGCGGTTATCACCGCCGAAACACTTGTATGGAGTCCTGGAATGGCAGAATGGCAACCTGCTATAGAAAACTCAACGTTTAAGGTGCTTATAGAACAAGCTAAT
>DRMS01000390.1 GCA_011322515.1 Leucothrix mucor | reverse complement strand
TTTAGTCTTTTATCGCCAAGATTCAAATTAACCAATTCATCATTTAACATTTGATTTTGTTTTGTTGTAAATATTGTCGCTTATTTTAACAAAAAATTCGAAGGATGGGATGCTAATCAAAGATGTGGGTAACGATATGCCTATAAGTTGGTAGCCTTAAATTGTAGATCTAACAAGTATCGGGCATAAAAAAAGCCCATCACACAGATAGGCTTTTTTGAATCTAAAAGAAAAAATCAAACTAGTTATTTGATTTTAGCTTCCTTAAAGATCACATGTTTACGCACAACAGGATCGTACTTTTTAAGCTCTAACTTTTCAGTCATAGTACGTTTATTCTTAGTGGTTGTGTAGTAGTAACCTGTGCCAGCACTTGATACTAATTTGATTTTATCACGCATGGGTAAATCCTCAATTTATGGGATGTTATGTAAGGAACTTAATTTCTTTAAACTTTCTTCTAACATCGCTAATTATATTTTTTCGCCACGGTTACGCATTTCAGCAAGAACGGTATCAATTCCTTTCTTATCAATAATGCGCATGCCTTTAGCAGTAAGGCGAAGTTTAACCCAACGGTTTTCACTTTCAACCCAAAAGCGATGTGAGTGAAGGTTCGGTATAAAACGACGTTTTGTCTTATTATGAGCGTGCGATACGTTATTTCCCGATACTGGACGCTTTCCTGTTACTTGGCATACACGAGCCATGACCATTCTCCAAATGTGTTCTTAACTATAGCAAGCCACTCGAAGCTTCATATATCAGCATTAACTAATATTTTCAGAGTAGCCAAAAGCGCGCTATTCTATACTAGTTCACTTTGTTTCAGCAAGCATAATTTTCACTGGAAAAGTTTAAATGGCAAGCAAATCTTAAATAGTATAAAAATAGATTTACCCATGTTACTTTCCCTTTTGCCCCTGCTTGAATCCTCTCAATCGTTGCGTGGAGTGATTATGCGTCTCTTGATATACTGGCTACCAGTTTAAGGCGGGATAGTTCATGTTTCTGCTATTCACCCGCACCTTTCGACAAGCTCAGGAAGCGGTGTCCTGAGTCTACCGAAGGGCTAGCTCCCTGAGCTTGTCGAAGGGTGCGGGTTGTTTGCTATGACGTTACTTGTCCCGCCTTAAGTTGGTAGCCATATACTCCAATCAGGAGAAAAAATCTGCGCAATAGGGGGAAATTCATTACTTGAAACTTCCTGATGCCTCTCATAGTAGGAGGTGAACTAATTTTCTATTTGCTGTCGTTTATTTAGTTTTATTCCAATGCAGAATCCTATTGTTAGCAGGCATCGTGTAATCATTAACGCTCTCTAGTCCTGCTGCGTTTGCTAATTCATTGAGCCATTCAAAATCTTTAATGCCACTATTGATATCACGAGATTTTAGCCAACGGTCAAATTGAACATTGCTGTCGCTGGTATATTTTCCATTATAATTAAACGGGCCATAGGCGAGTAAGATACTATTCGCCTGCATACAAGCAGTCATCTTCTGAAAAAAAGAACTCACATTGTCCTTGCTCATAATATGCAAGGTATTGGCTGTGAAAATAGCATCAAATGGTTGCTTTGGAAATTCATCATGACTCACATCAAGTGCAATGGGTGGATAAATATTGGGATTATTGCTCTCTTGTAGCCATAAATTAATCCCTTGATGATATTCAATGCGGTCACTAGTTTGCCAATGTAAATGTGGCATGTTCGCCGCGAAATAAACGGCATGTTGCCCTGTGCCGCTACCAATTTCTAAGACCGTTTGGCAATGTTGTAATAAAGGTTGGATCACGTTAAGAATGGGCTCTTGGTTTTGTTGACAAGAGTCTGCAAAGGGCTTATTCATTGATTTTCCTATAGGGCGAGTGCTGGTGACAGGTTTGTATATAGTCATTAACCGCATCGCGTTCATGATTTACGAAATTTTCTAATGATACTTGAAAAGGATTTTCTTGCATAAAATGGCTAGAGCGTGTTAACACAGGCACAAAACCACGCGCTATTTTATGCTCGCCTTGTGCGCCAGGCTCAAAGGTGCGTAGACCTTGTTGGATTGCAACTTCAATCCCCTGATAAAAACAGGTTTCAAAATGCAATCCCTTTAGTGCTTCACGGCACCCCCAATGTCGCCCATACAGTGTATGATCGCTTCGATATAGCAATGCGCCTGCAATACAATTATCTTGCTGATCCGCTAATACCAATATAATTTGCTCTGGCATGGTCTGCGCGATTTGTTTGAAAAATTCTAAATTAAAGGTGGCGGTTCCCCATTTTTCATCAAAGGTTTTTTTATAAAAATAGGCAAAGGTACGCCAATCCTTATCCGTTGCACTATGCCCATTTAAACGTCGAAAACTCACTGCCTGTTGATCGACCTTACGCCGTTCTTGACGAATATTTTTCCGCTTTTTTGCCGTCAGTGTAGCTAGAAAATCATCAAAATCCTGATAGTGTTGATTAAACCAGTGAAATTGGCAGTCATGGCGAACCAAAGGTTTATTTGTTTCTAACCAGTCCTGTTCATCGGATGTGGGGAATAAAATATGGACTCCACTAAAATGACCTGTTGCGGTAATTTCTTTTAACGCATTTAAGATCAAAGGATACACCTGTTTTTGGTGCTTCTTTGGGCATAATAAACGCTGCCCATTAGCGGGCGTGTAAGGTGTTGCTGAGACCAGTTTGGGATAATATTGCATTCCCTGTTGTTGCCATGCCTGCGCCCAACTATTATCAAAAACAAACTCCCCATAAGAATTGGTTTTTTGATAAAGCGGCATCGCGGCAATCAACTGCTTATCCTCATCATAGCCTTGATAGACTGCCATATGACAAGGAATCCAGCCAAATTTACTGCCAACACAGTGGTGCTTTTCCATTGCATATAAGAATTGATGTTTTATAAAGGGGTGATTGTCTTTGACTAAAGCATTCCACTGTTCTTGGGGAATGTCTTTGATTTGAGAGTGAAATTTAACGATTAGATTGGTTAGCATGAGTGAGGTTGTTATTTATTAAGAATGAGGTCAATGCGGATAGAAGGTGCAAGGTCTTGTTTTTATATTGAAATCAGTAATTTGCAGATCGTTTCGTAGCGATCTTACAGATTCAGGTTATAGTAGTTGATCTAAAAATTAATTACGAAGAGAAAATTCTTTATATGCATTATGGCTCTTTTGCGCAGGATTAAGTGCTAAGAATTTAATCCATGTCTCTTGGGTCTGTTTACATATGCATTTATCTCTACTAATCTTTGATGTGAAGGTCATTAAAGAGAACATAAGTTCCAGTTAATAGTTGAGTTTTTGAGACTAAGGCGGTATGAGGCGCAAGCTTCTTTGGCTCTTATTGAAAAAACACCTGCTTAATTTATGGATGAAGCTAGCGTTTTTTATTCCATTGTGAAATCAATATTTTAAGCTTTATATCCGTATTCGTCTCGTCAACTCAGGAAATAGAAATGACCTTAAATAAAAATCAAAGAGGAGAGTTTTATGAACAACAATAAAATGAATCGTATGCTTAATATTTTTAGCTTAATTACCACTTTTGTATTGCTCATGGTGATTAATACAAATCCTAATTTAAGTAGTCTATTTTATTTATTCGGTAGTAGCACAGCAGGGATTGAACCCGCATTGGATGGAAAATTTAATACCTTCTTTATTTCAAGTTTAGGGATAACAAGCGCTATTATTATAGCCACCTATCTACTCATTGCACGATGTATCACTATTTTGGCTAAGGTATTAATTATACTTGCTGATATTGTTTTGATTGCAATGGCTTTTACGCTTACACAACAAAGGCTATTGCATAATTTCAGCTCAGATACACAGCTTACCGAGGCACTAAAAGCAAACCCTGATGGAAGCAGTGTCGTAATGGGGACATCAGACACTACCTTGCTGACTATTGTTCTTGTTTATATGGTGATTATGTTAATTGGTGTTATCCGAACTTATAAATCACAAAATGGTGTGAGGCATCAAAAAGCAAGTGCTTATGATTAGATAAGAGGACACAATAAATCTAGCATTTTGCTCGTTTATTTGGGCATCTTTCATATGCGAGTTGACAGTTCGCTAACCTGTATACTATCCCGTATTACTTACGTCAACTTCATACAGGTTAAAGAAGTGTCAACTATTTTTCTATTTTGATGAAGGCTGCCAAAATTTTGTTAGATTTATTATGATCTTCTACTTAACCCTGAATGTGCTAACAACGCATTAACATTCGGTTTACGCCCTCTGAAAGCTATAAAAGATTCCATTGCTGAACGCGACCCTCCTCGGCTTAGTAGTTCATTTAAAAAATCAGCGCTCACATCGGGATTAAATAATCCTTCTTCTTCAAAGCGAGCAAAGGCATCGGCTGATAAAACTTCTGCCCATTTATAACTGTAATAACCTGCCGAATATCCACCTGCGAAGATATGTGAAAAGCTATTTTGAAAGCGGTTAAATTCAGCGCTTTTAACAACCGCTACTTGTGCTTTGATGTCATCTAACGCGCTTTGAATTTGCTCCACAGAGTTAATAGAGCGGTCTTGATGGATGCGCATATCAAACAGTGAAAATTCTAGTTGCCTCACCATTGCCATGCCTGATTGGAAGTTTTTGGCCGCTTGCATTTTTTGTAATAAATCATCAGGCAACTTTTCGCCTGTTTTATAATGCCCTGATATTTTATCCAGTGTTTCGCGTTGCCAACACCAGTTTTCCATAAATTGACTGGGTAGCTCGACGGCGTCCCATTCTACGCCGTTGATACCTGATACATTCAGATAATCAACCTGTGTTAGCATATGGTGCAAGCCGTGTCCAAACTCGTGGAATAGGGTGGTAACGTCACGATGGGTTAATAGCGCAGGTGTATCGCCACTGGCAGGTGCGAAGTTGCAGGTCATATAAGCAATGGGAGTTTGTAGCTCATCATTGGTTTGATAACGCCCACAATAATCCCCCATCCATGCACCCCCACGTTTATGCTGTCGTGCATAGAGATCAAAGTAAAATTGTGCTTGTAGTTCATTATCGGCATTGAATATTTGATAAAATTGCACGTCTTCATGCCATCGATCAATACCCTGTTTTTGCTTAATTTTAATTCCGTAAAGCGTTTCTACTAATTCAAATAAGCCTTTGATAACGTGTTCAACGGGGAAGTAAGGTTTGAGGTCTTCTGCGCTGAAGTCAAACAGGCTGTGTTTTAATTTTTCGCTAAAATAAACAATATCCCATGCTTCTAAAGATTCAATAGGGTGACTTTTCACTGCAAATTTGGTCAGTTGTTGAATTTCTTGCTGCGCAAAGGGCATCGCTTTAGTGGCGAGTTGATTAAGAAAATCATTCACTTCATTAGCAGATTCTGCCATTTTTTTATCTAAGGATAAGCAAGTGAAATCATCAAACCCTAACAACTGCGCTTTTTCCTGACGTAGCTGGAGAATTTCTACCATTAATGCGTCATTATTAAACTCAGGCGATTCACTATTATCTGCCGCACGCGTAACAAAAGCACGATACACCTCATGGCGTAATTTTCTATCATCCGCATAGGTCATTACTGCATTAAATGATGGAAATTCCAGTGTTAAAACATAGCCTTCTATTTCCCGTTGCGTTGCTGCTTGCTTGCAAATATCCAGTGCTGATGTTGGTAAGCCTGCCAGTTGCTCTTTTGTTACCTGCTTTGTCCATGCAGTCGTTGCATCCAGTACATTGTCTGCAAAGGCAGATTGTAATTTAGATAGTTTTTTATTGATCTCACGAAAGCGCTGTTGCTTCTCCTCTGACAAAGCAATTCCAGATAAGTGAAAATCTTTTAGTGCGTTATCAAGCACTTTTTTTTGTGCATCATCTAAGTGTAATACGTCTTGCTGCGCTTGTACTGATGCAATTGCCTTAAATAAATCTTGATTTTGACCTATTTCGGTATTGTACTCACTTAATAAAGGCAAACAGGCATTGCGTGCATCACGTAGCGCTTTGCTATCAACTACATGGCTTTTA
>DRMS01000389.1 GCA_011322515.1 Leucothrix mucor | reverse complement strand
CAATTGATCCCCTTTGCTAACCGCTATCTCCACCCATTCAAGCGCATTATTGGCAATATTTTGTTGCTCTAACCACTGCTGTAGATCTATTTTACAATTCTCGGTTACACAATTAATCACTAAGCAACCGCCTACCAACAAGCTATCCCAACAGTCATCCATAATAGCTGATAATTTTCCCGCTGTGCCGCCAATAAAAATAGCGTTAGGTTGAGGAAGATTACTCAATCCATGCGGCGCTTTATCCGCAATAATATGTAAATTATTCACACCCATTTTTTGCTTGTTTTTTTCTAGGCAGATTAAGCGTTTGGCATGATGTTCCACCGCATAAATCTGACCTTGTTGATTCCAATAAGCCCATTCAACCGCAATGCTGCCACAACCTGCTCCAATATCCCATGCAATATCATTCGCCTTTGGCTGCAATAAACTTAATGCCATAAGGCGCACTTCACGTTTACTGATCATGCCTTTGCCCGCTTGATCGCTATCCGTAATAAATAAATCATCCTGAAAACCAGCAAAGCTAGGTAGGGCGCAATGTACACCTTGTGTTTCAATAATTGTAATATGCAAAGGATGAAAGTTTTGCGGATGATTTATTAATTCTTTGGCAGTAAAAGTAGAAATTTTTTCATCTATTGAGCCAAGCGTTTCGCAAATCCATAACTTAGCCTCATTAGCACCTTGCGCACATAATAAATCCGCAATGGCTTGAGGGTGGCTGTGTTGATCGGTTAATAATGCAATTAAGGGGTTATTTGCCAAATGAGGAATTAAATTACTCAAAGGACGACCATGAAGGCTTATTATTTTAGCTTGTTGCCACGGTTTTTTAATCCGCGCAAAGGCGGTTTGTATTGATGATGTATTACTGTAAAAAGTGAGTTGCTCGCTTGGAAAATGGCGCAATAAAAAATCACTAATACCATAAAAAAGTGGATCACCTGAGGCAAGTAGACAGACTGAGTTTTCAGAATGAGTGACACAATATGTTGATAATTGTGCGCTAAGATCAGCAAAGGGGCTAGGATAATTGCGCTGTTCTTGATCACTGTTTAATAATGATTGCACACACGATAATTGACGTTGAGAGCCGATAATAAGTGCGGCATTATTGATTGCATATAATGCATCATTAGCTAAGGTTTCAGTCTTCCCCAAACCCAATCCAATTACATGAATCAAAATATAACCCCATGATAATAGCTCAATAAAGCATTGAGTGCTGTCGCAGCCAATGCGCTACTACCTCGCGTTCCCAATAAGGTAATACACTCAACACCCAATGCCTGATAATGCTCCCAAAGATACTGCTTTGACTCCACCGCTCCTGTATAACCGACTGGAACCCCTATAATTAGCGCAGGTTTATCAATCTTTTCTTGTTCGAGTAATTCCATCAGGCGAAATAGTGCCGTAGGCGCATTGCCAATTAACACAATACCGCCAGCAATATCATGTCGCCAATAATCCACAGCCATCATACTACGGGTAAATTGCTGTGCTTTTGCTTGGCTAATTACCTTTTTATTATCAATAAAGCACAAAGGGGCGTGTGCTAGTAATTTTTTATTTAAAGGTGCAATCACTAAGTTAACATCGCATAAAACTTGGCGCTGTTGCTGCAATGCTTGCAAACCAGCATCCGTTGCCGCTGCACTAAAACGCAAATCATCAATAAGGGATGGATCACCGCAGGCATAAATCATTCGGATGGCAACCTGTTGTTCTAGCTCACTAAGATGATCCATATTGACCTGTTGGCGTACAATCTCAAAAGAGCGTTGTTGGATGCGTTGTGGATTTCGTTCAAAATTAATCATTTTATTGATATATCTACCTAGGATGCTGTTTATATTTTATAATTATAAATCTTACCTTAGGAACGAGCACGGAATAACTTTCTGAAGTTCTAATGAAGTTGTGTTTTGCGCTCGTTCCTTACCGCTTTGTGATTTCTATGATTCAATTATTCTAAACCATAACAAAACTAACGATCATGCCATCCGACAACCCATTACTAAAAAATATCAATACCCTAAAAGGTGTCGGTCCTAAAATGTCAGAGCATTTAAGCAAGCTGGGTTTATACCAAATTCAGGATTTACTCTTCCATCTACCACTACGCTATCAAGATCGCACTCGTGTTTATCCACTTTCTAGCGTTCAACACGGGCAAGAGGTGATGATTGAAGGCACTGTTGATCATTGCTCCATCTTATTTAAGCAACGCCGCATGATGATCTGTCAAATTTCTGACAGCAGCGGTGTAGCAATCACCTTACGCTTCTTCCATTTTAGTAATGCACAACAAAAAAGCTTATCTCAAGGGACGTTACTCCGCTGTTTTGGTGAAATTCGCCAAGGGCATCAAAGCTTTGAAATGGTACATCCTGAATACAAAATTATTAATGCAAATAGCCCTGTTGAATTGGCTGACCGCTTAACACCGACTTATCCTAGCACCAAAGGATTACAACAAAAAACCTTGCGCCGTCTAATGTCTGAGGCAATCAAGCATATTGAACAGTTGGCAGAAAACTTTCCTGATACATTACGCCAGCAGTATAAACTAATGACCTTGGCAGAAGCACTGATTACCCTGCATCAGCCCACGCCTGAAAGCTCGGTGGAACAGTTACTTAACACCAATCACCCCGCACAACAACGGCTTATTTTTGAAGAGTTAATCGCACATCATTTAAGTTTGCGTAAATTTCATGAATACAGTCGGCAAATAAAGGGGATGCCACTGAGTAGTCATGATTATCTTTATAATAAACTGTTAGCATCATTACCTTTTACATTAACCAATGCACAGCAACGGGTTATTAAGGAAATTAAGCAAGATATGCAACAAAATCACCCAATGGGTCGTTTAGTGCAAGGTGATGTTGGCTCAGGGAAAACATTAGTCGCCGCCGCCGCCGTATTAACCGCTATTGAAGCAGGCTATCAAGTAGCATTAATGGTGCCTACTGAGATATTAGCAGAGCAGCATTTTAAAAGTTTTAGGCAATGGTTTGAGCCATTGGAATTGCGCGTTACCTTACTCTCTGGTAAACAAAAAGCGGCATTGCGACGCGATAATATTGAAAATATTGCATTAGGATTATCCAAGCTAGT
>DRMS01000388.1 GCA_011322515.1 Leucothrix mucor | reverse complement strand
TATTAATGGATAATAACCATCTGAATTTATAACAATATTATGAAAATTAATCGTTTTATTCAAAGTAGCCACTTGGGTGAAAAACTCACAGAATCAACAGCGACATTAGCAAGCCGCTCTAAAGGACCTTTGCCTAAAATTATCATCACGATTATTTTCAAACTATTAAAGCTAGTCAAATGGATACTATTAAGTCTCGTCATTTTCTATCTAGCAATTCTAATTATCTTTCGCTGGCTTCCTCTACCAACCTCCGCCTTTATCTGGAATCAAAACCAACTAGCAGCACATCAACCCACTATTTATCAGCCAGCACGTTATGAATGGATTAACTGGGAGGAAATATCTCCTAAAATAGCCGTTGCCGTTATGGCAGCAGAGGATCAACGCTTCCCGACACATTGGGGTATTGACACGATTGAATTGCGCAAAGTAGTATCAAATGCCTATCATAAAAAAGGCTCAATACGCGGCGCAAGCACTCTGACACAGCAATTAGCTAAAAATTTATTTCTATGGAATGGACGCAGTTATTCGCGCAAAGTGGCAGAAGCATTTATCGCTATTTCACTAGAATTATTCTGGTCAAAAAAGCGCATTTTGGAAGTGTATTTGAATATAGCGCAGTTTGCTAATGTCACTTTTGGGGTTAAAGCATCCTGTCAATTATTATTCCACAAACTTCCCAAAGAACTAACCCTAGAGCAAGCTGCCTATCTTGCGGCAGTATTACCCTCCCCCGCTAAATCAGATGTACACAATCCCAGCGACAGCTTGAAAAAAAGGCAACGCTGGATATTGAAACAGATGAAGCAATTAGGTGGTGTAGCGTATTTAAAGAAGCTATAAAATGCCCCTCCCACACAAATACTTCCTTTCTTCACCGCTGAAAAAGTAGCTCTACGCAACGATTGATAGAATTCAATTAGGGGTAAAAGGGGAAGTAAGATGGGTAGAACCATTGCTTGCAAATTCCTTATCAATACCCAACCTATTTCTTTCATCATCAATCACTTATAACGGTGTATACTGACTGATGCCTATGAAAAGGAAACATAACCAAGGAGAGAAAAATGATTTCTATAAAACATATCATCTGGATAATTGGCGGAGTCCTTACTCTATTGCTTGCGATGGGTTGCTCTGCCCCCTATCGGCATCTTGACAATACATCCTCACCTCAACCGACAGACCAAGAGGCACCTAAGAAAATACTGACCTAAGAACAACTATCAACACAACGATCCCAACCATAAGGAAGTTCCAAACAATGATTCTACTAATCTTACTTCGAGCTTCCTTAGATGCTCTAAATTACTGCCGTATTCTATAACTGCTGAGTTTTTCATTCATTTAAACCATTTTTATTAGTGATTTAAACTTTCCAAACATCAAACAATGATGATATGATTCGCACCCAACTACAGAGGCTGAGTAGCAAAGTGGTTATGCAGCGGTTTGCAAAACCGCCTACCTCGGTTCGATTCCGGGCTCAGCCTCCACTAGTTTGTCATTTAAAATATCTACCGTTTTAATGATTAATTTTGTAAGACCATCTGCCCAGGTGGCGAAATTGGTAGACGCAAGGGACTTAAAATCCCTCGGTGGCAACACCGTGCCGGTTCGATTCCGGCCCTGGGCACCAATATTCAATCCGTTATTATCCGATAACGTCAAAAAGCCCGCATCACAGCGGGCTTTTTTGTGTCTGTTCGATTTTTCTGTCGTTCGCCAAACTACGTTTCTTTCGACATGATTTGGGCTATATTTTTTACTTCTATAGTTTTTCACATAAATAAATTGCACCCTTTGACTCCGCTCAGGGTACAGCTCCCTGAGCGGAGTCAAAGGGTGTGGAAATTTAATAAATGAATGTCTATCGTTAAACGTACCCCTTATGGCTATCACTGATATAAAAACATACAATATAAAAACCAAAAGCTAAGGACGTTCCAAGGAATGACTCTACCAATCGTGATTTGCAGGGTGGATAAGCGATAGCAAATCCATAAAAATCAATATGTTGTGGTGGATTTATTACACTTATCCGCCCTACCGTTTAGATTTGGCGAAGGTATTGACTCAAGGGCTGTATGCCAAAAATATTTATGCATATTAATCTCCAGTAGGAGCATCACATTGAATAGTGCATGTCTCGCCATTTGAGAGTGATGTGATATTCGCTTTGCAGGAGGATATTGCAACATTAACCTCGCATGCCCCACGATTAGTAGGATTATCAATCTGTGTAATTTTTTGTTTTACTCCAGAAGTATTTTTATAGGTAGTACTAACTACCGCATCGGGTATAGACACCACACCTCCACTAGCATTAGATATATTTCTCTCCTCAAATACTGCCATAGCATTATTTATGAGCTTCCCACTATTAAACACAGGAATTAAACATAGCACTCCTGCCAATAGAGAAAATAACTTACTCACCCCTTTTTTCTTTGAAGAGCGCAGACCAACGACCAATAATAGTAAGCTAAGTATTATTAACATCATATTGCCAAGTGTCGGTATTGATGTCGTCAAGATATCGGGTGCGTAATGTAGCGAGCCACTAGCAGGAGGTGCACCAGCAACTACGTCAAATGCTATACTGGATAGACTTATTGCTAACACCATCTGGTACTTTACATATTTTTTATTAAACATTTTATTATTCCTCATTTTTATTTTTTCTCATTTTTACTTGTGCGCGGGGATAGTAACAGTGGCTTTGCCATTAATCCGCTAATTTTTCTGCATTAATTCGCCCAGCACAAGCATCTCTTTAAATACAACATCTTTTTCAACTTGAATCTGACTATAAAATTTCCTACCTATAGTTTTTCAGGCTACCAGTTTAAGGTGGGACAGTTACTGTTTCTGCTATTCACCCGCACCCTTCGACAAGCTCAGGAAGCGGTGTCCTGAGTCTACCGAAGGGCTAGTTCCCTGAGCTTGTCGAAGGGTGCGGGTTGTTTGCTATGACTTTACTTGTCCCGCCTTAAGTTGGTAGCCCTTAATACGACATGAGCTTAATTTAAGCTAATAAGTAATCAATGATAAACCGCACCACAATGCTCGCATTTATACCCCTCTTTATAGGGCTTAAACTGGGATGAGTTGCAAGACTGGCATTTTCTAGCGAAAAAGGGTCGCTTTGGATTATTCTTACTTTCTGGCGTTGATGATCTAAAAAAGATAAAATATGGGATACCGAAGAATACTGCTATAACTACAAATCCAAACACCGTATCTAAATCTTGTTTCGTTCCAACCGTAAAATGCTCGATTAAAAAAATCAGACCCAAAACTAACGAGATAATCATTAGCGATAGCAAGGTTCTTTTTACAAACGGTTTAAACATAAGTTATTGTAATAACTATCAATTGAAGTAGCACTAAAGCATATACTCCAGCAATTACATCATCCATCATAATCCCTACACCGCCTTGTACTTTATTATCGATGATATTAATTGGCCATGGTTTCCATATATCAAAGAGTCTAAACAGTGCAAAACCTAGCGCGATCCATTGCCAACCCTGTGGTGCTGCTATCATGGCAATAAAAAACCCCGCAAACTCATCCCAAACGATGCCAGAATGATCATGCACTCCAAGCATTTCTGATGATCGACCACAAAGCCAAAAACCGATTAGAATGGAGAATAAGGTAATCGCCAAATAAACAGGCAAGCTGAAACTAATCATTAATAAATATAGTGGAATGGCGGCTAATGTACCGAAGGTACCGGGTGCAAAAGGAGCTAATCCACTGCCAAAACCAAACGCTAAGAAGTGGATTGGGTTTGTTAGAACGGTTTTATTTAATTTTTTATCGTATGCCATCGTGAGTTATCGTCTGAGCCATTAAGCGCATCAATATACAAAAATATATCTTCTATTGAGGTTGCACGGAAAATATAGCTCATTGCTTTTTCAATAAAGATCCCATCGCAGAGACGTTGCTTGCAACGCCTTTATTATCAAAGCTTAAGCGTTAATCATTACTATGTAAATCAGCATTTAAACCACCCCAAAGCCCTGCATTAATTGCAATCGCTTCTATTGCCCCTGTTTGGCTATGACGACGATAAAGTAAACCTGATCGCCCTGATAATTCACGCGCGGAAACAATTTCACCTTCGGGTGTTTTCACTTTAGAACCCGCTGTTAAATATAAACCTGACTCAACAATACACTCATCACCCAGTGAAATCCCCAGACCTGCGTTAGCGCCTAATAGGCTTTTCTTGCCAATTGAAACAACCTGTTTACCACCACCTGATAGCGTTCCCATAATAGAAGCACCACCACCAATATCAGAACCGTCAGCAACGACAACACCCGCGCTAATGCGTCCTTCAACCATTGAATTGCCTAATGTTCCTGCATTAAAGTTAATAAAACCTTCATGCATTACTGTCGTGCCTGAAGCTACATGCGCGCCTAGTCGAATACGATCTGCATCACCAATTCTTACCCCTTCTGGCACAACGTAATCGGTCATGCGTGGAAATTTATCAATAGAAGTAATATTGAGCTGGATATTTTCCTCGGCAATTAAACCACGTAACGCCTCTACTGTTGCTGGTAAAACAGGTCCTGCTGATGTCCATGCCACATTGGGTAATAATCCAAACATGCCATCAAGGTTAATTTCATGCGGCTTTACTGCACATTCTGATAATAAATGTAGTCTTAAATAAACATCTTCTGTTGTCTCTGGCGCACTATTA
>DRMS01000387.1 GCA_011322515.1 Leucothrix mucor | reverse complement strand
TTGGTTTTTAGCGACACATTTACAATTGGGGTTAGATAAAAGCCAGCAAAAAATAATAAGTGATACCTTTGCCGATTTAACCAGCGCAGTATTAGAGCAACCGCAAGCATTTGTGCATCGGGATTATCATTCGCGTAATTTGATGCTGACGGAAACTGACAACCCAGGCATTATTGATTATCAAGATGCCGTCTTAGGTGCGATCACTTATGATTTAGTGTCACTACTACGCGATTGTTATATCGCATGGTCTGAGAATAAGGTAGAGCAATGGGCGCTTGCTTACCGTGATCAAGCGGTGGAGGCAGGAGTGATTGGCTCAGTTGATAATGACATTTTTATGCGCTGGTTTGATCTGATGGGTTTGCAGCGTCATATTAAAGTATTAGGCATTTTTGCGCGCCTTTATCATCGTGATGGCAAGGAAAATTATCTTAATGATTTGCCACAAACAGTTGAATACGTGATGCAAGTAGGCAAAAAATATCCAGAAACACAGGCTTTAGTTCAGTTATTTGAAGAACTGGGGATTGCTAAAAAAATATGAAAGCAATGATTTTGGCAGCAGGACATGGCACACGTATGCGCCCATTGACTGACCATACGCCTAAGCCTTTATTGGAAGTAGCAGGTAAGCCGCTGATTGTTTGGCATTTAGAAAAACTTAAACAAGCTGGTTTTAGTGATATTGTGATTAATATTGCATGGTTGGGAGAGCAGATTCCTGCGGCATTAGGGGATGGCTCAACCTTTGGTGTGTCAATTCAATATTCTGATGAGCAACATGAAGGAGCATTGGAAACGGCAGGCGGTATTATTAAAGCATTGGATTTATTCGACGAGCAACCTTTTTTAGTCATTAGTGGTGATATTTGGTGTGATTATGATTTATCGACACCAGTGTCATTCAATGAAAAGTCCTTAGCACATCTGATTTTAGTTAAAAACCCTGCACATCATCCTGAAGGTGATTTCGCCTGTATTGATGGACAATTAAATCAGCATGAGCATCCTAAATATACGTTTAGCGGCATTGGTTATTATCAACCTGAGTTATTTATACCCATGCGTGAGAAAATAAGAAAAGGGGAGCTTTCTAAGCAGCAACCGATAGGCAAATTACTACGTGCAACGATGGATAAAGGTTTAGTCTCTGGAGAGTATTTTACAGGGGATTGGCGTGATATTGGAACGCCTGAGCGTTTATTGAAGCTTGATCGTGATTTAAGAGTATGATCTTCTGTTTAAGGCGGGACAGTTAATGTTTCTGCCTATTCACCCGCATCCTTCGACAAGCTCAGGAAGCGGTGTCCTGAGTTTACCGAAGGGCGGTGTCCTGAGTCTACCAAAGGGCTAGTTCCCTGAGCTTGTCGAAGGGTGCGGGTTGTTTGCTATGACTTTACTTGTCCCGCCTTAAGTTGGTAGCCGCTAAAGAGATATAAATACCTAAAACCCGATACCTCAGTTTAAAATACCTGAATTAAATTAGACATTTATTATTTTTTAATAGTTGAAAATCCAAGTAGTTCCCATGTTTGCATACCACCACGGAAGTATTTTATTTTATCTACGGGGTAGCCGTATTTAACCAATATTTTAATACTTGCAGGAGATTGTCCGCACCACATGCCATTACAAAACATCACTAATGTTTTTGCCTTTGAGTAATCAAAAGCACTGGCTGCTTTTCCTTCTACAATCGCTTCGTCGGCATCATCAATATCTTTATCTTTTGCCAGCTTAACACCAAAATGTTTGCTGAGTATATTAACAATACCCTTTGTTGTAGCACCCTTTGCGGGAACTAACTCTGTCCATGGAACATTGATTGCGCTAGGTATTGTCCCGCGTACTAACCATTCAGGTGTGCGTGAATCAATTAGCATGATTGATTGGTCGCCCTTGCTCATTTTCTTAATATAATTAACTACTTCCACTTCACCAATAGTTTCCACTCCATTGCCAAGGCTCATGGGTTGTATGCAGAAAGGAGGACAGGCGCGGGAAGTTTTAGCAAAGGCAGGTTTGATGGTATTGTCGTTATCCTGATTGCGTTTAACATCGACATCTTTACCATCGATTTTAATCGTAACACTCATTATATCGGGAGTAATACCAACGGGTTTTCTTGCTTCGGCAAATAAAGGATTGCTAGCAAAGATAAGCAGAGTCATTAATAGTATTTTTATAGATTTCATTTGATTGTCCTAACGGTTATTAGTTTTTCACAGGTATTGCAGGAGGAGTGATAGCTTAAAAAGCCCTTAATAAGGTGAGTATCCCCATTGCAATAACTAACATACCTGCTATTAGCCGCACTGTCGAGTTATGCGTCCATTTGCCTAATTGTGTAGCGACTACTCCCATTGCTAATAAATTTGGGAGTGTGCCGAGACCAAAGGCAAGCATGAGTAATGCACCTTCTAATGCGCTACCTGCGGATAATGCCATAATCAGAATGGTATAGACCAAGCCGCAAGGAAGCCAGCCCCAGATAAAACCGAGTGGAATAGCGCGCGATACCGTATTAACAGGAATAAAACGGCGACTAAAGGGTTCTATTAATTTCCATAAATTAGCACCAATAGCTTCAACATTGCTTAGTGCATTCCAAAATCCTGCTAGGTATAAGCCCAGTAGAAACATGAAAATGGCAGCAATAATAGATAAGATTTGTTTGGCTTGATCAAGTTCAGCAAGGCTAAGTAGCCCCGCACCTAATGCACCAATAATAGCACCTGCACTGATATAACCTACAATGCGTCCAAAATTGTAACCCAATAGAAGGGGGAGATGACTGAAAATGGAAGGTTTTTTGACACTAGGCTGTTGCCCTAAAGAGAGCATGCCCACAATACCACCGCACATACCAATGCAGTGTACTCCTCCAACTAGCCCTGTTATGAAAGCGACTAGATAAGGAGAGCTATCTATCCATGTAATATCCACGCAATAATATTGTTTAAATGATGGTTAATTAATAGATTGACGTGACATATATTTGCCCGATGGGGTGCGTATAAAGACATCATTAATCATAGGGTGAATCACCTCATCCTGTGAAGAATCAGAGCTGATACTTTGTTCTGCGACATATGCCATTGTGGTTTCTTCATCAACTAAGACATGATACCAAGGGGAATCTTTAGGCGCCCTAAGCTCCGCTTCCTCCTCATACCACTCGTCATCACCTTCAAAATTAGCATCAACATCAACAATCACACCACGAAAGTCGTATTGATTGTGGTAAATTACATCGCCAATATTATATTCTGCTTTTTTTATAGTTGTTTGGTTAATATCCATGATTCACCTCAATAGTGTAAATTATTAGTTTTTAAATGATTTATGATAAAATCAAAAATGGGGGATGATTTACCATAATTCAAGAGATTGCCCAATTACTCTATAGACATTCATTTATTAAATTTCCGCACCCTTCGACTCCGCTCAGGGAGCTGTACCCTGAGCGGAGTCGAAGGGTGCAATTATTTATATGAAAAACTATAGTGCAATGAATGATAAGTTAAGCCACTAACTTACCGTTTGCTGTACTAGACCGCCTGTCCATCATAATAGCAGGAACGTTCCCTGCATTACTTAACTTGTCTTCATTATACCAGACTTAGGTAATAGAAAAACGTTCACAACATCGGAATTAACGCGTCCATTTATTCGCTTGCAAACTTTCAGCTACACGCTGGTCTGTCATTAGTAATTGTTGATAGAGTTGCTTGCTTTGCTGGGTGGAAAGATTCGTCCCAACCAGTTTAGAAAGGTCTGTTTTTATATAACCCTGTTGATTTAAACTTCCTGTCAGGTAGCCAATATTATTGATCATTAACGGTTTATTAGGTTTCCAAAGTGAAGTTCCCAGCGCTGAAACTGATTTATCTAATCCCATTAAATCAGCCATTGTGGGCATTAAATCCAACTGTGAGCGGATTTCCTGAACTCTTTTAGCGTGTACCAGATTTTTATTTTCTGAGTAAATAATAAGAGGGATATGAAATAGCTCATGATAGTTAGCTTGCTTTGATACATAACTAGCAGCGGGATGATCCGCAGTAATAATAAAAATCGTGTTATTAAACCAAGGCGCTTTGCGTAGTCCTTCAATAAATTGCTGAACCGACCAATCCATATAAGCAATTGAATTTAACATGCCATTTAGCCCATCAATTTGATAAGGATATTTTTCAAATTGCTTAGGCAAGCGAATATAGGGGGAATGAGTGGTTCCTGAGAAAAACCCCATAAGGACAGGTTGTTGTGGGTGTTTTATAAAATGTACGTTTATTTTATTTTTTAGAAGCATTAAAGTTTCATAATCATAACCAAAATGTGGCTTGGCTCCCTGTGGATAATCCAACTGTAATTCACCAATATCCTCCATCCCCCAATACTCCTCAAACCCCACACTTTTCGCTAACGCATCAATACGAAAGGAGGCACGCTGTGAGGTTTGTGCAAACATGGTTTTATAGCCAGATTGTCGTGCTAATTTAGCAATTTGGCTAATTTTATAGGTGCTGAGACCTTTATCAACCGTAGGGAAACCAAGCAGAGCAGGGATACCTGTCCAGATCGCTTGTAAACCAATAATACTGCGTTGCCCTGCGGAGTAAAATTGATCATAGACAATAGACTTGGCAATTAAGGAATCCAAATAAGGGGTTACGCCATAGTTATTTTTCCCTAACGCATCAATAAATTGATAATTCAAGCTTTCGATTTGTAAGACGATAATATTAGGTTGCTGTGATTTTCGCTGGTAACGCTGTTCAAAGGGATAATCCTTAGGAATACCCATTGCTGCCTGAATTTCCTGATCAGAAAAATGATGATGCTGATAATGGCTAGCATTATTACTACTCATTGAAACACGGATCCCTGTGTAGACCCCATTAAGAGTAAGATTTGCCAGCTCATTAGAATCACTAATAAAAGCATTAATCACCATCAGAGGCTTACCTGAAACTAAACCGCCACGGATAATGAGCAAAATAAAGAGCAATACAAAAGGGAATGCAATCAGCGTTTGCCAATGCTTAGGGGGATTATTATTTTGAGTATTTGTTAGGGGGCTTAAAATCCATCTTTGCCATAGTTTCGCAAAAATAAGAATAAAAATAATAAAACCTAAGACTGCCTGCCAGTAAGTTTTCAGCATAGAAATAATATAGCCAGTATCACTTTGCATCTGTACTAACTCAGCCCCCACATGACGCTGTGAATGCTGGAAAAAAACAATATCCATCACCAATGCTAATATAGCTAACAGTAAAATAATAAAGCAAAACCAAGCGGTTAGTTGATACCAGACTGTTGAGCTAAATAATCTTAGGGGGAGAAATAACAGTAAAATAGGAAGTGCTAATAAAGCAACCATGATAGAAAGATCAAAACGAATGCCGTGTGCAAAGGCTAATAGGATTTCATTGATGGATAGGTTGGAGAAATATTCTGCATTACTTAGCAGTAATACGCCCCGCATTAGGGCAAAAATAACAATAATGGCAATAAGGATGCGAGCGATAAAGATTAGTTTTTGTTTCATATAGTTTTTCACATAAATAATTGCACCCTTCGACTCCGCTCAGGGTACAGCTCCCTGAGCGGAGTCGAAGGGTGCGGAAATTTAATAAATGAATGTCTATAGAGGAAAATTATAGTCTCTGCTAAAAAGCGTGCACGTTCCTTAGTGATGGATGCCTCTCAATCCAGTAAATTCATTGTACTCAATAAAACAAGCATAACTGTAGCTACTTTTAGCATAAATTTAGTGTTAATTTGAAAAAATATATGTTCACCCATTCATTGAGATTATAGAACGCATGACAAAAAAACACCAACTACTCGCTTTCATTGTCGCTTTAATTTGGGGAACAAACTTTGTGGTGATTCGATATGGCTTAGATGAGTTGCCTCCTTTTCTATTTGCCGCAATACGCTTTTTTTTAGTGGTCTTTCCGTTAATATTTTTCGTCACAAAGCCTAAAGCAAACTGGTTACTCATTGCCGCTTATGGGGTATTAATTGGTTTTGGGCAGTTTGGCTTAGTTTATTTAGCCATGCAAAATGACATCACACCAGGCTTAGCCTCGCTGGTGCTACAAATGCAGGTATTTTTCAGTATCGTACTTGCATTGCTGTTTTTTAAAGAATCTGTATCCCTAATTCAATGGATTGCGTTGGTCATTAGTTTTTCAGGTATTGGCTTAATCGCAAGCAATGTTGATGGACACACGACTACGCGCGGGTTGATTCTTATTTTAATCGCTGCAACCAGTTGGGCGCTTGGTAATATGGTGGTAAAAAAGGCAGGTAAGGTCGATATTATTGCCTTTCTTGTTTATTCGTCACTGTTTTCAGTTCCCATGCTCGCCGCTATGTCATTCTATTTCGAAGGCTGGACGCTGATAAAAACTAGCCTTCAATCTGCCTCCATGACCAGTGTTTGGGTCGTACTATGGCAAACTATTGGCAATACACTGGTTGGTTATGGTATTTGGAATTTCTTACTCAACCAGTACAGTGCGGCAATCGTCACACCTTGGTCTTTACTGGTGCCTGTGTTTGGAATGCTTGCATCATTTTTGTTATTAGGTGAGTCAATGCAAGCGTGGAAATTAGTTGCGGCAAGTTTGATACTACTGGGGCTTGCAATGAATATTTATACCTCAAAAATAAAGATTTGATCTAGGCTATTGAACCAAGGGCTTTTTAGCATAGTAGGTTGGAGTGAGGTTACGAATTCCAACAGTTTCTAGCAATGTTTTTGTTTAGCTACTCGACTGAGGAGGATTAGAGAGAAACTAGCCCCTACCCGATTTAGGTTTTTAATTTGCATAAAATTAAATGACTGTGCCAGACTTTGTTGGGGTTCCTATCGTCACCCGTGACCTACCTCACTCCAATTTACCGTGTTTTGATCACAGGATGTTAATTTTTTCGCACCTAATTGAATGAGTCTACCCATCGGCATCCAACTTTTCTAACGACCTTTTATTTGGTTAAATAATCCATTTATCGAATAAACAAAAAAAATTAGACTTTTCTAGAAAGTTAGCCTATATATTTAAAATAAGTTAATAACAAATGGTAATTCTAGGGAGAAATTTATGTATTTTTAAACAGACGTTACCTGCATAATTATTTGAGTAAAAAGTTATCAATAATTAATAGTCAATATTTTTTATAAGTTATCGATGGTTTAATTTTGTGCAGTATAATTATGCAAGCGACTCTACTATAAAGAATATTATTTATGTTTCATAATTCTTTTGATGACTGGATAATATTTTTTTTAATGGCAAGTGGATTATATTTTGTGATATATATCACAAAACTTTATTAAAAAATGTTTTATTCTTGTGGTTAATAAAATTACAAGGAGTTATTTTTAAATATTGTTTTTTTTGTGAAAATATTTAAGTGTTGTGAGTTTTTTCAATGCTTAATAGTAGGGAGACACACTTATCGATTGCTTTGCGTTAGGTGTGCTTATTTTATAAATGAATAAATGAAAGGCATAAGATGATGAAAAAGAAATTATTAAGTTCAATGGTTGGAGTAGCTGTGCTTGCAATGTTTTCGGGTAATAGCTTTGCGGCAGCGCCTACCAGTGCCCTATTGGGTGATGTATTTGGAGATAGTTTAATCAATCTACCCGTTGATGAAAGCACTGTAACGACTGATACTGCTGACATTTGGTTTGTGAAAATCAATGAAGCATATGCGTATAGTGTGGATATAGTAGGAGCAGGAAAAAACGGTGATCTTGCTCTAGCTTGTGATAATGCAGTCAATAATCAACATCGTACTATGAGTTA
>DRMS01000386.1 GCA_011322515.1 Leucothrix mucor | reverse complement strand
TATCGCCCTGCCAGAGACATGGACAGCCCACGGTACTAAATAATTTTTGAGGCTAACACCAAGGGCTGTAGGCATCTGTTTACCGCTGCCTACAACCGCCTTAATTCAGATAGGTGACAGGTGGTTTCCAGAGAATAGAGTTTGGGAAAAATAGCAGGCAAATATGCCTAAATATCATCCTAATATCAATATATCAGGGCAAATTGACAGGTTTTCAGTATTATCAGGCAAATGTGCCTGATTCCTCGCTCAATACTGCCGGATAGCAGGGCAAATTTGCCTGATACTAATAAGTTATGTGCAAAATATAAAAGTCGGAGATTAATAATGAAAACATTTATAGAAACCAAAAAGCTTGTTTTACAACAGTCCCCGATTATTCTTCATATCGCAAAAGAAGATGGAAAGGGCAAGGTGGGTAGAGCTGTAATAAGAGAAGGATCATTAACATGGTATCCCGGGTATGCCCAGAAAGGCCACAAAATAAGCTGGGCTCGGTTAGGCGAGCTACTGGAAGAAGAAGTACCAAAGCGCAAACGTCGGAAAGTTAGAGGAAAATAGCATCCCTGAATTAGCACATAACAATGCGCTCGTTCGGACGCAAACTACGCTGCGCTTCGTTTGCGCCGCACAGCTTTGTCGTTAAGTCCAAAAATATAAATCGAGCTTTATATGAAACTAGTTAGTATCGAAGTTGAGAGGTTTAAAAAAATCAGCAAGGCTGAGATATTGCTTAGTGACATTAATGTTCTTGTTGGAGGAAATAATTCTGGGAAAAGCAGTGTATTACAAGGCATACACTTTTCTGTTGTTGCAGCGGTTTCAGCAAGAAGACTTGGCAAAAAAACCTTTACACAGGACAATCTCTTATACTGCCCTACGAGAAACTTTATAACTTTGCACAATGGTCCCGGATACCAAAATCAGTCAAATTTTGGTTATCTGAGAATTAGAGCTGAAATAGACGAAAATGAAGATTTATACACTATTCGGGTATATCGCGGACGAAATGAAGGTAATGTTGGCTGCGATAGAAGCGGCAATCAACGGATAGGTTCAAGAGTGACGGATAGTATTCCGCCTTTCTCAATATATGTTCCTGGTTTAGCTGGAATTCCACAGGTAGAGGAATACCGCTCTGAAAGTGTTGTACGAAAAGGAGTCGCAAGTGGTGATGCAAATCTCTATCTCAGAAATGTTATATACCTAATAAAAGTAAAACAACTATTGCCTGAATTAACCCGCTTGATGAAACTTGTGTTTCCAGGGTTTTTTGTTTCTGTAAACTATGACCCTGTCCACGATAGCTATATCGATGTAATGATACGCCATTCAGGTAGTGGTTCTAGTAAACCTATGGAGCTTGTTGGTACCGGAGTTTTACAGGCATTGCAAATCTTTTCTTATGTAACGCTTTTTAAACCTGACTTGCTTTTATTGGACGAACCAGACTCTCATCTGCACCCTGATAACCAGGCATTACTTACAGATTCTCTAATAACTATTTCACAAGAAACCAATACTAAAATTATTATTTCCACACACAGTCGCCACATAGTTGACTCACTGTATGGTGAGGCAAACTTTGTTTGGCTTAAAAACGGGAAAATATTTGAGCAGGGTGCCGACCTTCATAGGCTTTCTATGTTGATGGATCTTGGGGCGCTAGATAGCTTCGAGAAACTGAGGGAAGGTGAAGTTGCTTATGTCATTCTTTCAGAAGACTCAAAAATGGAACCGATAAAGGAATTGGTTAAGTCTTCTGGGCTTGACCTTAGTGAAATAGTATTTTACAGCTACAAAGCATCTACTAATATTAATTCCGCAGGATCTCTTGCTGAGTTCATCAATGAAATTGCACCAGAAACAAAGGTGATAATCCATGCTGATAATGATTTTCTCACGACAGAAGAGGAAGAAAAGCTAAAGGGAAAGATAGAGAGCTTTGGTGCAATCTCATTCATAACTGAAGGATCAGATATTGAATCATACTTTGTAAACTCAGGACATATTGCTCAGCTTCTTGATATTGACGAAGATGAGATAATAGAGTGGCTTGATGAAATTGCTACGCAATTTCACAACCAACTGACTCACAAGTATTCCAGAAAAAGAGATGAGGCTAAGCGAATGTTATATAAAAGTGGTGAAAAGCCACCTGATACAATTGCTCTCATTGGTGATGAAGTACCGCTCTCAGAAGATAAGCGGTTAGGAAAGTTCATGCTTAAGAAAATAAATTGTGCGATGCATGACCGTTTTGGAGTAACTGTAAACTTAATATCAGAAAGCGATTACTTATATTCTGAAATATTGCAAACATTGAATGAATGAAAGACTTAACAAATAGCTCCAGCAGACAATTTAAAGCGTCACTTGTTTTGCTGTCGCAAAAACGTGCCGCTTTAAATTGCCGCTGAGCAAGGCGTTAGCTTTAATAAGGAAACCCATGCGGCAAATAGATAGTCATCTTCCGGACAAAGTTAAAAGGTACTTTGGAAACGTAAGCGTTGCTGAGTCAGACGGATTTCCAGTGAAGACCTTCAAAGATCTTGTGGAGATTTCTGCGTCAATATCTTATCTAAATAAAGACTATTTGATTTTTTACCGTGGTCAAAATACGGATTACAAAAATAAGGCAGGGCGATCTACATTTTACCCAACTATATATCGAGGTGACCCCTTACGAAGAAAAGAAATCGACTATAGGTTTGGAGTGCTGAATGATTCTTGTCGTGTTCTAAAAGCTAAGTTTCAAGAAAATGAAGTTGAAGGTTTTCATGAGCTTAAAAGGAAGAAGTTGATACAGTGGAGTGTACTCCAGCATTACGAGGTATGTGATACGCCACTAATGGACTTTACGCAGTCATTGAGGGTTGCTGCTTCATTTGCTCAATTAAATAGTGAAAAAAAAGAGTCCTATTTGTATGCATTTGGGCTGCCGTATATGACTAATAGAATTGCTTCTAATTCGGAGCATGATTTAGTAAATGTACGCCTTTTAAGTATCTGTCCTCCGCTAGCTCTAAGACCATATTACCAAGAAGGTTATCTTGCTGGTACAGAAGATATTGAGAGCGAATATGACGATAAAACTGAACTAGATTTCAATCGTCGTCTCATAGCAAAGTTTCGCATACCTAACAGTAAGGCATTTTGGGGGGATGAGTTCAGTCCGATACCAGAATCTGCACTTTATCCAGATAAGGACAAGATTAAGAAGTTATGTGAGGAAATACGGTTAGAAGTTAATGATGAATTGGAGTCAGGGGATATCGGGGAGTTTCTGAAGGAATGGAGTAAAGTTGAGCGTTATATCATGGCTAGAGCACGAGACTTTAGTAGCGTTCCTCATTTGGCGTCAGCAATAAGGACTCTAAGGAAACAATCCGTATTCGATGAGCTTCTTTTGAAGAAAGTAGATTCTATCCGAAGGTTCCGCAACAACCTAGTGCATAGCCCTAATGAAGTGAGTGCAAAATTATTGCATCACCATATGGAGAATATCGAAGATGTACTTAATGAGCTGTTGTTGTAATAAAGCTAACAATGCGCTTGTTCGGACGCAAACTACGCTGCGCTCCGTTTGCGCCGCACAGCTTGGTCGTTAGCAGATAAAATAAAAATATTAGAGGAAAATTGATGAATGACTTAAACGATGAAAATGAAACAACATGGATAGACATAGAGGATGAGGTTAATTCTGAAGAAGATGTAAGCTTTACTGAATATGAAATATCTGCATCTCCGAATGATTTTAATATAAAAACACTTTTTGATTTTATAGATTCAGGTATTGTCAAAATTCCAGGGTTTCAACGGAACTATGTTTGGGATATTAAAAGAGCCTCAAAATTAATTGAATCGATTATTATTGGTATACCGATCCCACAAATATTTCTTTTTGAAGAAGAGAAAAATAAATTTATCGTTATAGATGGACAACAAAGATACATGACGATTTATTTTTTTACATTAAAACGATTCCCAAGAAAAGAAAAAAGATTAGAGTTAAGAAAAATATTTGATGAACACAAAGGCATACCTGATGAAATATTAAATAATAATGAATATTTTACTGACTTTAACCTTAAACTACCAACGTCACAGCCAAACCAAACAAATAAATTTCATGGCTTAAATTACTACACACTAGATGAAGAGGATAAAGTTTCTTTTGATCTCAGGACTATTAGAAATATTATTATTAAGCAAAACAGCCCAGATGACGGTCATTCTGTTGTCTTTGAAATATTTAATCGCTTAAACTCGGGCGGGGTTAATTTAAAGCCACAGGAAATAAGAACAAGTTTATTTCACTCCGACTTTTATGACATGCTTTATAGAATTAACCTATATGATAAATGGAGGGCATTTACACCAACAAGTACGCCAAATCTTCACATGAAAGATATCGAAATATTGCTTAGAGGCTTTGCAATGTTGATTCGTGGCGCTGAATACAAGCCTTCAATGACTAGATTTTTAAACAAATTTTCTTTTGAAGCGAAGTCATTTCCTAAAAAAAATATTGATTTTTTACAAAATCTCTTTTATGCATTTGTTGACAATTTACCTGAAAATATTGACAAGCTATTTTATAGTAAAACTGGAAGATTCAATATTTCTGTCTACGAATCAATTTTCGTTGCATCATGTTTACAGGCTTTTCAAGATAAGAATCTTAATATTTCCGTGATTGATGCTGCGCATGCAGAAGAGCTTAAAGGGAATCAGGAATTTATTAATGCAACGCTATCTGGTACGGCTAGTGAAAAGAATGTAAAACTTAGAATAGAAACAGCAAAAGAAATCCTTCTTTGATATGTCTATCGTTGACTATTTGTACAATGAGTATGAAAGAATTGTAAGTTTTTTGAATGAGAACGGCCAGCCTTCTTTGGCAAGTGATGCTAATAAATATTTTAAAAAGGTTATTTTGCTTTCGTCGGCCAGTTACTTTGAACATGAAATACAAGATATTATAGTTAGTTATGTTGAGTCATCGACAAACAATAATATAAAAGTAATCAACCTTCTAAAAAAGAAAGCAATAAGCAGCAATTATCACACGTTTTTTTCATGGGGAGAAAAAAATGATCCAAATAAACCTGGTAAAAATGCCAATGTGTTTTTTTCTATGTTCGGGGATGATTTTAAAGTAGAGGTGCAAAATGATATCAAAGATAATGAGGCTCTCGATAAATCAATAAAGTCTTTTTTAGAGATAGGGCATTTGCGTAACATTTTAGTGCACAGTAACTTTGCAGCTTATAACCTGGACAATAAAACCCCAGATGAGATTTATAATCTACACAAGCAGTCAGAAATGTTTATTAATTTTGTAAGGACTAAACTGTCATAAAGCTGCTAACAAGTGCATCAACATTGACCGCAAATACGCCGTTTCGCTTCGCTACACTCTGTATTTACGGCAAGTTATGCAGGCGTTATGTTCCATCAAGGGAGGGGGTAGATAATGAACACTGAGGCACGATTACGGGAAGCAATCGAAGCCGGCGAGGTATTGAAAGTTGTTTACAATGGTGGCAGCCAGCCTGGTGCTATGAGGGAGGTAGCACCTATAAGCATTAAGAACGGGAAAGTACGTGCACGTTGTTTCACTTCTAATGCAGTGAAGTCATTTGTGATTGAAAAAATCACGATACTACAAGAAGGAAATAATATATCCGCAGTCGAATGGAATCCCGACGCCGAACAGGTCCAGCGCTACGAATCAATTAATGATCTTTCCGAAAAAGAAATGGACGCCTTATTAGCCCTTGGGTGGCATGTTGAATCTGATGATAATTGCCTAAGCCTGCACAGGCGATTTAAAAACGGGAAGCCTATGAAGGGCGCAGATGTATCTATTGATTATGAGGAATTCACCTACGATTTAGTCGTCGGGTTAGATGGCGAACTACACGAAGAAAATCGAAGAAAACGGCAGCGACCTTGGTCAGTCCGAGGCAAGAATCAAGGCACGCGATCCTATGGAAGCCTGGATAAGGCAGCTGGGCTATTCCTTGAATGGGCCGAGTCATTGGCGCCTTCGAGATCATGAAAACGTAAAAATGGAACATAACCAGGCGCTCCACCCGACCGCTCACCGCTACGCGGCTCGCGTCGGGTGAGCTTGGCCGTTAGCCCTGAAAGGATCGGTACAGAA
Organism: Leucothrix mucor; assembly: GCA_011322515.1. Taxonomy (GTDB): domain Bacteria; phylum Pseudomonadota; class Gammaproteobacteria; order Thiotrichales; family Thiotrichaceae; genus JAGLBW01. The sequence continues at coordinate 1,595 of DRMS01000386.1, read as the reverse complement.
AATGCCAATAGCTTGCACATATCTTCATACGAATCTTACAGTGAAAGATATCGAAAAGATGAAGGATTTTTATGTTAGCGTTTTTGGCTGTGTCCCCGTTCGTGAGATTCAACAACTAACTGGTGAATGGATTGGAAGGATTACTGCTGTTAAGGATGGAGAAATAAAGTATGTTCACCTTCTATTTCCAGGGCATGGCAATAAAGGGCCTGAATTAGAACTGGTTCAATATCTGAACCCCACAAAGAAATATGAAATTACACCTGACACGTATGGTTTTGGTCATTTATCGTTCAGCGTTAACGATGTGAATGAGGCATTAAATGCTGTGATTGAAGGCGGAGGTGGAAGCGTTGGTGAGATTGTTACAGTTGAGGTGCCTAACCGTGGTCTTTTGACAGAGGTTTATGCGACCGATCCAGAAGGCAATATTATAGAGCTACAAAGTTATGCGTAGTCATACAGGGCTAACAAGGCAAATTCACTCGGACACATTTCCGCAACGTTCGTTTGTGGCTAATGCCACAAGCCTCGCGTTGCTCCAATGTGCCGGTGATTTGCGGCGTTATGCGTAATAAAAGATGAAATTTCTAAAAGGATGGTTTGGTGAAAAGAAGACGACATTTAATATGTGGTTGTCGTTGGATTCTGGTACCTACCAACGATTTCATGATGTGATCATCCCAGCTAGAAATGGAACAACCCAAATTGATCATATTTTAGTGTCTCCATATGGTCTATTTATCATAGAAACCAAAAACCTTAAAGGTTGGATATTTGGTTCGGAAGACCAGGCAAAATGGACACAGTCACTATATGGCAAAAACTATTCATTTCAGAATCCGTTAAGACAAACGTATAGGCAGAAAAAAGTATTATCGGAATTCTTACAAATTAGTGAGGATGTAATACATACAGTTATATATTTTGCAGGGCAGTGTAAGTTCAAAACAAAAATGCCATGCAATGTCCTAAGGTCTGGTTTAAGTAAATATATTAAAAAACATAAAAACAGAGAACTGTCACAGGAATCAATTAACGATATTGTACGAACACTAAATAACCATGTATCTGGAAATAAAATTACTAAAAGAGACCATGTAAAATCATTGAAGGCGAGGCATAGCTCTACAACCATTTGTCCGAAATGTGGCTCAAATTTAGTTGAGCGGACCGCAAGAAAGGGGCCTAATGCTGGTAAAAAGTTTTTGGGCTGTGAGGGTTTTCCAAAGTGCAAATATACAACAAACGCATAACAAGCGGGTCAACATGGACTGGCAACTACGCTGCGCTTCGTTGCCAGTCAGTTACCCTTGTCGTGTGTGCCGGGCATGGCACTTATTAAAAGTCTCATAATTATTTCAACACCAATTCATGCAATGTAAATAGCAAGAACGCAATGTATAGATGGAAACTCATTCATGATTTTTGCTGTGTCAATACAATTCTGAGACCTTTAATAACTAGAGAGGTGAAAGTCCTCTTACCAGGTATTCGCAGAGCCGAAGGTTAGTGAAAGGGCAAGGGCGTTGCCGCGAGGCAGGGTCTGAAGGAAGCCCAACGCGAAATCGCGGGGCGATGAACAAGAACCCAAT
>DRMS01000385.1 GCA_011322515.1 Leucothrix mucor | reverse complement strand
TTAAAGTTATAAATCATCACCATTGATGATAGTCGCTTTGTTGCAAAATAACAAAAGCGCGTGATAAAAAAAACAGTCTTTTCTATTGTTTTTATCTATCAAAGGAAAGACTCACTTTATAACGACACTTTATCGAAAAAATACGCTTGTTTATCGGTATATGTTTTGATTTTACGATAGAAATAATAAGGACTGTGCTCCTATAGTATAAAAATAATGTTAAGGAAGTTCCAAGTAATGAATTTACCTATATTGCGCTGATTTTTTATTCCTGATTGGATTATCTCAAGAGGCGTATAGTTGCTCTACGCAACGATTGAGATGATTCAAGCAGGAGCAAAAGGACAAATAAGATGGGTAAAATCATTGCTTGGAACTTCCTAACACCAAAATACCAATACCTTGCATGTATCTCTTAACTATTACGGTACAAACATCGAGCATATTCAATCATCTATTTGTCGGAATAGTTACACATAAAATATAAATTACGCCTATAGTTCCATACAAATAGTGTTTAAGGGACTTACAAAGTCCTAAAAATAATGAGGAGCATATGTTAAAGCAGCTAGAAATTTTCGCTATTGCGATGATGTTTGTACTAATTACCGCAATTATTCTAATTATTTATACCATGCAGCGGGGACAAGAGTTTAAAGCGCATCAGGGTATGATCCAAGAGTCTGCGGTACATGGCGCAGCTTATGCTATTAAATTGCAACTTACGAATAAACACCGTCATGTGCGCTTATTTCTGGATGAGTATGAAAAGCTTGTTACCCACTTAATCATGTTTCCAACGGATACTAAAACAGCTCATGATATAAAAACAAGATTACAACAGCGCTTCACTGATTTTTTTACTTTCACAGTAACAAATCAAGAAGGTGTACCTCTATTGTCAGACTTTGATGGCTTAGTAGGAAAAGCTTGTATGGTTGATTTACAACACTATTTTAAACTAATAAAGAGAAAAGAGAGGGTGCTAAACAAGGTTTTTGTTCATCCTCAGCCTTACCATTATCACTACGATATTATGGCTCCCCTTTACTCTAGTAGTTCAGGTGCGCATATCTTTTTTGCTAGTTTTGATTTACGAGACATTACCGACGTTCTTAGAACGCATGAAATTCCTGGGCAAAAGTTAATGCTAGTTAAGCGCTCTGATCCTATGCTCATTGAGGTCAATAGGCTGGGAGCAAGGGATAAGCTAGCATCTCATGAGCCTCGCTTAAGTGTAGAGGAACAACGAAGTATTCGAGTTTATGAAAATATTCCTGATACGGATTGGCGTTTGGTAAATATACCCGATACGGATTTTGAAAAGCACTATCTGCGAAGATTATGGAAAGAAGCCGCTATTATCGTCTCTATCGTTACCTTGGCTTTATTGTTGCTTATTTTTGTATCGGTTAGATATTTTAACGGAACGGATAACCAGTAAGCAAATAGCTCTCGCAAAAACGCGGTCTACACCAAGAACCCCCCCCTTTGCGTACGTTATGATCTCTCTGTGATTACTATTTGCAGGTTTATTATCTTGGCGTAACGTTAATGTACTTCAGTCGAGCTTGCATGATAAAAGGCAGTATTATTTTCTTTTAGAAACTGACTGATTTCTTCAGGATCATCATCTGACATGATATAGAAATCAAACATTTCATAATCACTGTCATTCTCTTTTTCTGGGATTTTATCTGCAATATCAGGAATTGCAGCATCCAAATCCCCCTTACCCTCAATACCAATCAATAGATGCGCTTCCTTACTTTCAGAAGGAACATGTATCGCCGCCATGTAGGCCGTCTCAACTTCAGGATAATTAGAAAAAACCTCCGTCATCGCTTTACATAGTTTTTCAGGGCGATTATCGAGTATTCCTAAGAACATTTCGCCGTCTTCAACCTCCTCATCATCACTTTTCTCATCCAGCAAGGCTACAGGATCAACATCAAGTAATCCTGATACATCCGAAAAATCAAGCTCAACGCCGTAGTCAGTATTTGGATTAAGTACTAATGAAACGCCTAGGGTCATTTCCATAAAGCTGGTACTAGGAATTTCTATATAAGAAGTATCTTCAGGAATCGCCTGTTGTAGCATTTGCATTGAGGTAAAAAAGGGAATAACAGGACTGTTATCCTCTTCATTTTCCCAATGCTGAATATCAAACTCCTGATCTTCATTAATATTGAAGGTGCCATTTTCCTTGCCAATAATACTGCCCAAAATAAATACATTGGATTTCATTAATAAATCATAAAAAGTGGGTAATAGTGAGTTATCAGAGGCAGAGTTGAATAAGGCTTGTTCTAGGGGGTTGCTTGGTAGTAGCATTTTTATCCTTTGTTGAGGTTTAAGGAACTGTTCCTAAGGATTACGACAATTTTTGAATTATTGCGTAGTATAACGCAATAATTCGAGATATAAATCATCATTACTTTTTAAGTGACTGCTTCAGTGTATCGGCTACCAGTTTAAGGTGGGACAGTTAATGTTTCTGCTATTCACCCGCACCCTTCGACAAGCTCAGGAAGCGGTGTCCTGAGTCTACCGAAGGGCTAGTTCCCTGAGCTTGTCGAAGGGTGCGGGTTGTTTGCTATGACTTTACTTGTCC